>NZ_JAYFEQ010000381.1:0-434 GCF_055795085.1 Phormidium sp. CCY1219
TTTGATTCCGCTCGTGTTGCAAATACCCATTGCCGATTCCCTATTGCTTGCCAGTATTTCTTGGCTACCCACTTTCCTGTTTTGTTGGAATGTCTTCGGTTTCCCCATTTGGTTAGCTTCCAATATAACGAGCTATCCATTTGAGAGAAAGCTTCTTTAGACACTACTGTTGAGTAGTAGTTGCTCCACCCTCTAATGACCGGATTGAGGTGTCTTATTAGCCCCTCTTGCGGTATTGCAATATGGGAGTCTACTATCTCTTTTAGTTTCTTGTAGTGGGTTTTGATGGCCTTCTTACTGGGTTTAATGAAAGTTTTGAAACCTAGCGGATTTCCCTTCGTGTCCTTTCCGGTCTTATATTTTCCGACTCTGTATTGCCGGACGTTGAATCCTAGGAAATCGAACCCTGGTTTATCCCCTTCTAGAGTGTGGGT
>NZ_JAYFEQ010000382.1:0-34974 GCF_055795085.1 Phormidium sp. CCY1219
GGAGACGAACTGGAGAAAATCAAAATTACCGCTCTCCCGGAGAACGGAAGTCTCACACTGAACGGCGAAGTCATTGAATTAAACCAAGAAATTGACGGTGTGGATTTAGGGAATTTAGTGTTTACTCCCGGGGAAAACTTTACGGGGGAAATTGATTTCGAGTGGAATGGATTTGACGGGACGAGTTATGCGGATAGCGGGGCGAGAGTGAGTCTCACGGTGATTCCTCCGACAGAGGACCGCGATCGCGATGGGTTAACGCCACCGATTTCCACACCGCCGACACCTGCGCCAACACCGCCGACACCGCCGACACCTGCGCCAACACCTGCGCCGACACCGCCGACACCTGCGCCAACTCCGACACCTGCGCCAACACCGCAGATCGAGACACCAACGCCACCAACGCCACCAACCCCGCCGATCGCTCCAGAAATTCCGCCAAATCCGCCAAATCCGCCAAATCCCACAATGGCGGAATTGCCACCCATTCCGACATTGCCGACTCATCCCACAACGCCGCCCAATCCAGCGCCCACGGGGGAGAATGAGGACACCCCATCCGCCGGTGAAGTAACTGAGGAAACCGAGGACTCGGGGAGGTTACATGCTGCAGGTGTGACGTCTTCGGAACTGGTGACGGTGAGTTGCGGATGTCCGGGGATGCCGATATTGCCCACGGTGGTATTTGCGGGGATGCCGATCGCGCCACAACTGAGGTTTGAAGCGGAACCCAAAGCACTCACATTGCCCTCAATCCCCGCGCGTACCCTGTTCGCGACGATGGAGAATGATATCACTTTCGGCAACCCAACAGCGGAGATGATAATGGGGTTTGCGGGGAATGACCTGCTGTTGGGACAAGATGGGTTCGATCGCGTTTATGGAGATACGGGAGATGACACGATGCTGGGGGGAACCGGCAGCGAATTCCCGGTGGGGGACAAAGTAGAACGCGATCGCCTAGAAGGAGGCAAAGGCAACGATTGGATAAACGGGAATGAAGGCAACGATATTATCTATGGCGGAAAGGGGGACGATTGGGTTCACGGCGGTAAAGACGACGATCGCATTTTTGCCGACGATGACAGCGATTTAGTCTATGGCGATTTGGGCGACGATACCATCCAAGGTGGGAATGGCAGCGATCGCCCGATTGGCGATCGCGGCGAACGAGATATACTGCTGGGAAACCGAGGGTCGGACCTACTTAACGGCAATGAAGGCCACGATACAATCTATGC
This sequence comes from Phormidium sp. CCY1219, assembly GCF_055795085.1. Lineage (NCBI taxonomy): Bacteria > Bacillati > Cyanobacteriota > Cyanophyceae > Oscillatoriales > Oscillatoriaceae > Phormidium > Phormidium sp. CCY1219. The sequence continues at coordinate 1,245 of NZ_JAYFEQ010000382.1, forward strand.
CGGCAAAGATAACGATATCGCCCACGGCGGCAAAGATAACGACATGATATTCGGCGATCGCGCTGACGATATCATCATGGGGGATTTAGGCGATGATAGCCTATTTGGCGGCGTCAGCGATATCACCGTGGGAGACGCCGAGGGACGAGATACACTGTATGGCGGCGAAGGCAACGACTTCCTGAATGGCAACGAAAACGACGACTGGGTATCGGCGGGGTCAGGCAGCGATCGCCTCCACGGGGGCAAAGATAACGACATGATGTTCGGCGATCGCGGCGACGATACCTTAATGGGGGATTTGGGCAACGATACGGTAATGGGGGGCAACGGGAGCAACATTCCCATCGGCGATCGCGAGGAAAGAGACTGGTTGCAAGGCAACCGAGGCGAGGATTTGCTGAATGGCAATGAAGGGAACGATACCATCTATGCCGGCAAAGATAACGATATGGCGCATGGCGGCAAAGATGACGATATGATATTCGGCGATCGCGGCGACGATACCTTAATGGGGGATTTGGGCGACGATAGCCTATTTGGCGGCGTCAGCGATATCACCGTGGGAGATGCTGAGGGTCGCGACTTGCTTTATGGCGGGGCCGGCAACGATTACCTAAATGGCAACGAAAACAACGATTTGCTCTCCGGGGGAGTGGGGGACGATACGGTGCGCGGGGGCAAAAATGACGATTTGGCCAACGGTGACCAGGGAAACGATGTGGCATTCGGCGATCGCGGTAACGATACCCTCTGCGGTTCTAGCGGCGACGATACCCTCTATGGCGGAATTGGCAGCGAGTCTCCCATCGGGTCTTGCGGCGATCGCGATTTATTCTATGGCGGAGATGGCAATGATGTGATATATGGCAATCAAGGCGAAGATACCCTGAATGGTTGTAGCGGCAACGATACCCTCTACGGGGGAAAAGATAACGATACCCTAAACGGATTTAGCGGCGATGACCTGCTCAGTGGCGATTTGGGCAACGATCTGCTCGCCGGGGGCATGGGAAGCGATCGCTTTGTCTTGCGCCCGGGAAGCGGTAGCGATATCATTGTAGATTTTGCAGACAATCTCGATCGCCTCGCTTTAGCAGATGGCTTGACTTTCGAGCAATTAGCGATCGGGCAAGATAGCAGCGATACATTAATCCGCTTCGGAGATGAATTGCTGGCTACTCTGAATAATGTGAGTGCTGCGGCGATCGGGGTCGAGGATTTCTCTGTGCTGTAATCTCGAATGCGGTGGAAATCGAGAAGACGACAAGACCTCACATGGGTTCAATGGTTCTGCTAACTCAGATCGGAAGAAAACCTTTAAATTTTTCCCGGGGGCGAAAAATGGGGGGGAAGGAAAAGGGCATAACGGGACGCGATCGCCTACCATAAAACTAAACCATTAGAGGTTGAGGCCATGCAGCAATTGCCACAACAAAACACAACCGCCATTCTCCGTCCCCTAACCACCAGTGGGGGGAAACCATCCGGTGGAGAATTGCGGCGAACTCTGAGCGGTCATCAGGGAGGAGTCACGGCGATCGCGGTGACGCCGGCGGGCGATCGGGTGATTTCCGCCGCCGACGATCGCACCGTGAAGGTGTGGAACCTGGAAACCGGGGAAGAACTGTTCGCCCTCACGGGACATGAGGACTGGGTACGCGCCGTCACCGTCACCCCGGATGGCTTCCAAGCGCTTTCCGGTTCTGACGATGGGACGATTAAAGTTTGGGACCTGGAAACCGGCGAAGAACGGCATACCTTCCGGGGACATCGGGACTGGGTACGCGCCATTACCGTTACCCCGAATGGTCAATGGGCGATTTCCGGTTCCTCAGATACTACAATTAAAGTCTGGAGTCTGAGAACCTACGCGGAAATTTTTACCCTCACCGGTCATAGCGGGCCGGTGCGCGCCTTAGCGGTGACTCCCGATGGCAAAAAACTGATTTCTGCTTCATTTGATAGTAGCCTAAAAGTTTGGAATCTCGATACCCAACAAGAACTTGTCACCCTTCTCGGTCATGCCAACACGGTACGCGCCGTGGCGGTGACTCCCGATGGCAAAAAAGCCATTTCTGCCTCGGAAGACCAAACCTTAAAAGTGTGGGATATTAAAAGCAAAACCGCACAGCTTACCCTGAAAGGTCATACCAAAACCGTGCGGTCGATCGCGGTGATGCCCGATGGCAAGCGGGTGATTTCTACCTCTGACGATCGCACGATAAAAGTCTGGAACTTAAAAACCGGTGAAAAACTCTTTACCCTCACCGGTCACGAGGATACCATCCGCGCGATCGCCTATATTCCCCAAAAACACTGGCTGATTTCTTCCTCGTTGGATAAAACCCTCAAGGTGTGGACCTTGACGCGAGAAACCCAAGTCATTGCCCTCCCGCGACATCAAAAACGAGTCATGGATGTGGCCTGTACCCCGGATGGAAAGCGGGTAGTTTCGGCGTCTTTTGACAAAACCCTGAAAGTCGCGTCCTTGCAGGATGGTCGGGAAATTTACACCCTGGTCGGCCACCACAAAGAAGTGCAAGCGGTGGCGGTGACGTCCGATGGCAAAAAAGCGATTTCCGGCGGGAGAGACTGTCTGATTAAAGTGTGGAATTTAGATAACGGCAGGGAAATCAAAACCCTGCGCGGTCATAAAAGCTGGGTGCGATCGCTCGCCGTCACCCCCGATGGCAAACGAGTGGTTTCCGGGTCTTTAGAACACATTCTCAAAGTGTGGAATTTGGATACCGGCGAAGAACTCTTTACCCTGACCGGTCATAACAGTTCCGTGCAAGGCGTCGCCTTGTCCCCGGATGGCAAAAAAGCGGTGTCTACTTCGGTGGATAGTACGATTAAAATCTGGAATATAGAGACGGGTGAATTGATTTTAACCCTTTACGGACATAGCGGCACCGTGCGTCCGGCGATCGTCACCCCAGACAATCAATGGCTGATTTCCGGTTCGAGCGATCGCACGATTAAAATTTGGGATTTAGCCACCGGAGAAGAACGCTTTACCCTCACCGGTCATCAAAACCGGGTGCGGGGTTTAGCCGTCACCCGAGACAGCAAGCGATTGGTTTCCGCCTCGGAAGATAGTACCTTAAAAGTGTGGGATTTAGAACGTCGCGAAGCGATCGCCAGCTTTACCGGTGCCGATGGATTGTGGTGTTGCGATATCGCACCGGATGGCGAAACTATTGTGGCGGGAGAAAAGTCCGGACGAGTGCATTTATTGAAGTTGTCAACCCGTAATTAACCGGAAATCGAACGGGACGCGGTAATGCCGCGTCCCAAGGGCGATCGCCCGCATCAGCGGGCAACCCCAACCGAAGAGCAGTTATGCCATTGCAGGCACGGGAATACTCAGGTGGGGATAAAGCGGAAAACGCTCGCACAGAGCAGCCACGCGCTGACGACATTGCGCCGTCACGGCTTCATCCTCGGGGTTGAGCAAGCGATCGGCAATAATATTGGCAATTTCGGTAAATTCAGCCGCACCCATGCCGCGCGTGGTCACCGCCGGGGATCCCAAGCGCAAGCCACTGGTGACAAATGGGGACTCCGGATCGAAGGGCACGGTATTTTTATTGGCGGTAATATTCACTTCACCCACCAGTTTGTCGGCGCGCTTGCCGGTCATGTTCACCGATCGCAGGTCCACCAAGATCAAGTGATTGTCAGTGCCGCCAGAAACTAGCTTGATGCCTCGGTTTTCCAATCCGGTTGCCATTGCGCGCGCATTTTCCACCACCCGGGCGCTATAGTCTTTAAACGCCGGTTGCAGGGCTTCGCCGAATGCCACGGCTTTGCCGGCAATCACATGTTCCAACGGACCGCCTTGAGTCCCGGGAAACACGGCTTTATTGAATTTTTTCGCCAGATCCGCGTCATTGGTGAGGATTAACCCACCGCGAGGACCGCGCAAGGTTTTGTGGGTGGTGGTGGTCACCACGTGGCAGTGGGGGACCGGGTTGGGGTGATGCCCGGTGGCGACTAAGCCGGCGATATGGGCGATATCGGCAAGCAGGTAGGCTCCTACTTCGTCGGCGATCGCTCGGAATTTGGCAAAATCGATGATGCGCGGATAGGCGGAATAGCCGCAGATGATTAATTTCGGCTGATGTTGCTTCGCCAGTTCGAGAATGCGATCGTAGTCCAGTTCTTCGGTTTCGGGACTGACGCCATAGTGTTCCACGTTGAACCACTTACCCGACACATTCACCGGGGAACCGTGGGTCAAGTGTCCGCCATGAGACAGGTCCATGCCCATAATGGTGTCCCCGGGTTGTAGCAATGCCAGGAACACGGCAAAGTTGGCTTGAGCGCCGGAGTGGGGTTGGACGTTGGCATGCGCGGCACCGAATAATTCTTTGGCGCGATCGATGGCCAGTTGCTCGATTTTATCGATAAACTCGCATCCGCCATAGTAGCGTTTCCCAGGCAACCCTTCGGCATATTTATTGGTTAATACCGAGCCTTGGGCTGCCAAAACGGCGGCAGAAGTAAAGTTTTCACTGGCAATCAGTTCGAGGTGATCCCGTTGGCGCTGGAGTTCGAGCTGGATAAAACCTGCAACGGTGGGATCGGTGGTTGCGAGGAAGTCTAAGTTCGTCTGAGTCACGGATGAAACCTCAGTCAGTATGTTGTAGCCTGCCAAAGTGACGGCAAAATTCTTATTATATCCGATGTTGGCACTTTTTTCAGCTTCCGGCGTCTGGAAGCAGTATTTTCCCGTGGAGAAGGGGAAAAACGAAGAACCTCGGCGCAAAAATGGGGGAAATATTTCTTTAAATTGAAGCCGATGATACCACAGTCAACCCCGACATAATATTAAGCTGTGTGTCAATTTCACCCTTTTTTATCAAACCTTGACATAAAATAGATGAAGTGGCTAGGGGATTGCGGAGGTGTAAAATGCTCGTCATTTTAATGGAAGATAAAATAATTGCCCCTCGGCAAGTCTGTCAAAGTTGTTTGCTCGCCGATAGTACCGGTGAACCTCGGTGGCGACAAGGAAAATTATGTTGCGGTCATGCCCTAGGAAAACTAGCAGACCAGCAAGCAACCCAGTTTGAATGTCAGATGGGGTTCCGAATCGCGAATATCGACTAAAATTGCGATCGCAAGCTTTTTCACAGCACTGTAGGGTGGGCAAATCTTTGCCCACCCTACTACTTTAAGTCGTCTTTAGGCCAAAGTTAAGGGGGCGGCATCTGTACCCCGTCGCACAGGTGGCGATCGCGCCGGTCCACTTCCAGATTATGGTGCAAATAATGGCTGATCCAGCGGCAACTGTAGGCCAGCACCGGATCCAGATGCAGCACCCGGTCTAAATCCCATAAAATGGCCCGTTGGTCTTCGCTGCTGGATGCGAGCATCTGGCCATCGGGACTGAAGGCCACCCCAAACACCCCCTCGCGATGGGCCGCTAAGGTATGGAGCAATTCTCCCTGGCGGTTGGTGAGTTTCACCGTGGCATCCAGAGAGGCCGAGGCCAGGGTTTCCCCGTCGGGACTGAATGCGAGGCCAAATACCCCCTCGCGATGGTGAGATAAACTCTGGAGCAAACGGCCCTCTCGGTTCCAGCGTTTCACCGTGCCATCGAGAGACCCAGAGGCCAAGGTGTCGCCGTCGGGACTGAAGGTCACGGCGATCGCCGCATCCCGATGGCCCTGTAGGGTGGCGATTTCTCTGCCCTGGCGGTTCCACAGTTTCACCGTGCCATCCAAGGAGGCGGAGGCCAACCGTTGCCCGTCGGGACTCCAGTCTACATCGAACACTTCATCGGTATGCCCGGTGAGGGTCAGCGGATTTTTACCCTGCCTCGGCCACAGTTTCACGGTTTTGTCCGCACTGGCGGAGGCCAACCATTCCCCATCGGGACTGAACGCCACGTTAAAGACCCGATCGCGGTGGCCGGCGAGGGTTCTAATCACGGTTCCGTCGGCGGTCCAGAGTTTCACGGTATGATCCCAACTGCCGGAGGCGATCCGATCGCCCTCGGGACTGAACTCCAGGCCATACACCCGATCGCGATGGCCGGTGAGGGTGGCGATCGCGCTGCCATCTCGCCGCCAGAGTTTGATGGTGCCATCGGCGCTACTGGAGGCCAGCATTTCCCCGTCGGGACTGAAACTGAGCTTGTACACCTTATCGGTGTGACCCTCGAGGGTCTTAATAAACTGGCGATCGCTGCGCCACAGTTTTACCGTCCCATCCCAGGATGCAGAGGCAATCCGGGTGCCATTGGGGCAAAAATCCACCCCAAACACCCGATCGCCATGTCCTTTCAAAGTCGCGATCGCGGTGCCGTCGATGTTCCACAGTCTAATCGTTTTGTCCCAAGATGCCGAAGCGATCCTCTGCCCATCCGGGGCGATCGCGATATGGTTGACCGCATCCTGATGCCCCACTAACGTGTGGATGAGGGTGCCGTCTCGCCGCCACAGTTTCACCGTATAGTCCCAGGATCCGGACACCAGGGTTTCTCCATCCGGGGTAAACTTCACGCTATACACCCGCGCTTCATGCCCGGTGAAGGTATGCAGCAGCTTGCCGTTGCTTGTCCATAGTTTGATGGTATTATCTCCACTGGCAGAGGCAATTCGCTCCCCGTCGGGACTGAAGGTCACGTCCAAAACCTGCGCCTGATGTCCTCTGAGCGTGAGTTGTTCGGCCCCGTCGCGGGTCCAGAGTTTGATGGTATTATCCCCACTGGCAGAGGCAATTCGCTCCCCGTCGGGACTGAAAGTGACGTCCCGGACGATGCCTTGATGGCCGGTGAGGGTTCGCACTAAGGTGCCGTCCGGTTTCCAGAGTTTCACCGTGCGATCGCCACTGGCGGAGGCAATCAGGTTCCCGTCGGGACTGATTGAGACCCCCCACACGGCAGCACTATGTCCCCGCAGGGTTTGCAACAGTTTGCCGTCGCGCCGCCACAGCTTTACGGTTTGGTCCCCACTGCCGGTGGCAATCAACTCGGCATCCGGCCCGATATCTACATAGTTTACCGTGCCGGTATGTCCGCTCAAGCGATTGTATTCCATCCCCCCATATACCGCCTGTCGCAGCAATACATCTAACTGACGATCGAGTTCCGGGTGATTTTCCCCCAAGTTTTGCAGTTGGTGTTTGGCTTTCAACGTGGCGAACAGCGCGTCTAAAGTGCGATTGGAAGCCAGTAAAAATTCTGAAGATTGGGCGATCGCTTTAATTTCATTCAGAGACGCTTGGCGATATTTGAAAAAACTGCTCAATCCCATTACCGATGCGAAGATTAAGCCGGCGATCGCTACCCCGAGAAACACTCGTTGTCGGTTGACTTTTTTCTCTCTACCAATGCAAGCACTGTCGCACTGTAACCCTAGGGCTTTTCCGGGGATGGGGTTAAGTTCCCCTGGGGTGTTTGTGACGTCCTTGGCGGCTAAATTCGCAGGCGGTAAAATCCCAGAGATTTGATGACCTTGCCCCCCGGGGGAACGCGCTGCTAAAGTAATTCCGTGCCCCACGGGCAATTTCTCCGATGGATTCCGCCCCGCCCACCATTCCCGCTCCGCCGGGGACAGGTGATTTAATTGGGTTTCTACCCAGTCGATATCGAACACCCGCTCGTAAATGGAATTTTTGACTTTTAATTCGCCATTTTCATTCACCACCGCCCCACTTAAAATCAGTTCCACATGCTCTCGAATATCGGCAAATTTTATCGATTTTTGCTGCAATATTTCCCGATAAATCGTTAGCAACTTAATCGGATATTTTTGCGGATTGAGGATGCGATCGCTAATGGTTTTTAAATGTTCTGGTTCGTCTTGCGATCGCCAGTTTTGTACGATGCGCGAATTCACTAAAGCCCGGATAAAGCATTGCGGATGGGCCAGGAACATCTCGTAGCGATCGCTCCCCGGTTTCCAATTCCCATTCGCCACCAACTGACAGAGTTTTTGGGTGAGAAACGGTTGTCCGCCAGTCCAGGAGAGAATTTCCTCCATCGCCGCCTCCGGATCTGGCACATTGCCCACCAAGCCGCCCACCAACGGTTGCACTTGGGTGCGTTTAAACCCGGGCAGTTTTATCGCTTTGCCTAAATTAAAAGGCGTGCGATTTTTATCGCGAATCAAATCGGAAGGGGTGGCCACGCCAAATAACGCAAATGCCAAGCGCTTGTATTTCGGGTCGTGCGCTCTTTGATTGTAACAAAAGCGAATCAAGGCAAAAAAGTCATCGACCGAGAAATCCAAACTCAAAATACTATCAATTTCATCGATAAAGATAAAAATAGTTTCCCCGGCGAAGCGATCGAGAAGTTCTTCAATAAAGCGACTCAATCGCTGGAGAACAGATACCTCTTCTGACTCGCGCCACCAGGCTTTTAGATTAAATTTCCCTAACAGGTCGAATCCCAGCCATAAGGTAGACACCACTCCTTTATACCATTGAGGGGGGGTAATATTATCGCTACCGATTTGGGTCATATCCAGATAGGTGCAGCGATACCCCTCAGCTTGCAGGCGAGATTTAGTGCGGACGAGTAGAGAAGACTTGCCCACTTGGCGACAGTCGAGAACGTAACAAAATTCCCCCGCCAATAAGGCATCATAGAGTTCGGCATCGGCATCTCGTGCCACATAAGTGAGGTGGCGATCGTCTAAACTACCGCCAACTTGATAGTAAAATGGGTTCATACTGCCTAGAATCCCCGTCCAGGGTTGAGAGTGGGAAGCAATCGGGGGGGGAGAGAGAGTCGGGAGAGGCGATCGCGCCGCCGATCGCCGATGCCATCGCAGAGGGTGCGATCGCTCGAGTCGATTTCCGGCGTGCTGTGCAGATAATCCCGCACCCAACTACAAGTGTAGCTTAAAACATCCATTGCGAGAATTTCTTCTACATTCCACAAAATCACGGTTTGGTCTTCCGCTGAGGAAGCCAGGGTCTTGCCATCGGGGCTAAATCGCAAAGCGATCGGATTGGCGCGATGGCCCATTGCCGTAGCCAATTGCTCCCCGTCGCGGTTCCACAGCACCACTGTATTGTCGGTACTGCCCCCGGCGAGAATCTCCCCATCGGGACTAAACGCCACGGAGTGGAAGCCGCTGTCATTCCCCTGCAACCGCCTTATCAATGTGCCATCGGGCTGCCACAAGCCGATTGTACCATCCAAACTGGCGGTGGCGATTTCCCCGCGCACGGAAATCGCCACACCCCAGGTAGAATTATCGTGGGCGGCGATGGTGTTTAACACGGTGCCATCGGAGTGCCAAAGCTTCAGGGTACCATCTTCTCCCACGGAGGCGATAAACTCCCCGTCGGGACTAAAGGCAATGTGCCACACGCGCCCGTCGTGCCCTTCCAGGGTTTGGCGTAACTGGCCTTCGCGCGTCCAAACTTTGATGGTATTATCGTCACTGCTCGAGGCGAAGCTGTCCCCATCGGGACTAAACGCCACGGTGGTAATTAACGTGGAATGAGCCTGGAAGGTCATCACTTCGGTGCCATCCAATTGCCACAGGGAAATCGTCCCATCGTCGCCCCCGGCGAGAATCTGCTCTCCGTCTGGGCTGAATGTGGCACTGAAAATTCCCCGATCGCCCGGGGTGCCCAACTCTTTAACTACCCTCAGGTCCGGGGTCCACAGTTTGATATTTTCCCCGGCAGAAATTAACAGGGACTTTTGCGGATGAAAGTCTACGCTCCAAATATAATTCTGGTGCAGGGAAAATTGCTGGCTCAACTTCGAGTGGGGTTTCCACAGGGTGACGCGGTTTCCCCCTGCTGAGGCGACAATTTGACTGTCTGCGCTAAATGCCACTTCCCCGGTAAAATCACCGTGACCTCGCAGGGTTTGCAGTAACGTACCATTCGCGGTCCACAGTTTCACGGTTTCATCCGCACTGACGGAGGCGATGGTTTTGCCATCGGGACTGAAGGCGACGCCGTTCACTTCCCGGGTATGCCCGGAAAGCACTTGATTGGGGGAACCATCCAGGTGCCATAGTTTGACGGTGCGATCGGCATTGGCAGATACCAGGGTGTTGCCGTCTGGGCTGAAGGTAATGTCCCAAATGGCGCTGCGACGCTGGTTTTCCGGTTTGACTAAGGTCTCGATGAAGCTGCCGTCGCGCCGCCATCGGGTAATCTCTCCATCCACGCTGGAGGCGGCGAGGGTCTGGTTATCGGGACTGAAGGCGACACTCCACAAGGCCCCGGTGGGTCCGGTGAGGGTGGCAACCTCGGATCCATCCGGGTGCCACAGTTTTACTGTGGTGTCTCCACTGGCAGAGGCAACTATCTCGCCATCGGGACTAAATGCTACACTCCACACCGGGGCGGAATGGGCTTGAATGGTGGTTAATAAGGTGCCGTCGCGACTCCACAGGCGGACTTTACCATCGAGACTGCCGGCGACGAGGCGATCGCCTTTGGGGCTGAATTTGACCTCGAATACGGTGTTGTCGTGGGGCAAACTGTGAACCAATCTGCCCTGTGTAGTCCAGATTTTTACGGTTTTGTCGCTGCCGGCAGTGGCGATTAATTCTCCGTCTGAGCTAAAATCCACGTCGAGCACGGCCCCGCGATGCCCGGAAAGGCGATTGACGCGATCGAGTCCGTACAAGGCTTCTTGCAAAACCCGGGTCACTTCCCCGGCGATTTTGGGGTCGATGCCGGGAGTGCGTTGCACTTGCCGTTTGGCTTTGATGGCGGCGATCGCGGCATTTAATTTTTGATGGGAGGCAAATTGTCCTTGAGAGGAGGAGATTAAGGCTTTGATTTCGCTAATGCGAGCTAATCTTTCGTTATGAACGGCTTTGCGATACTGCCCGGTTGCGATCGCTCCTAAGGTGGAAACAATCCCAAATGCTGCCGTAACTCCAATTAACAGTAACCGTTGCAAGCGAGCGGTTTTTTGTTCCTGCGCCCGTCGTCTGCGTTCCGCTTCCAATCGTTTCTTTTCTTCAATCAGTCGCGCTTCAATTTCTTGGGCGCGTTGCGCTTCTAAGGCTTGTTGCACTTCTAGGCGATCGCATTCCACCGAGGCGGCTAAAAATTGATAGTCGAAATCGCTCAAACTTTTTCCCTGCGCCCACAGTTGCGCTTCTTTTAAGCCTTGCCCGCGCAACAGTCGCGATTTATCGGTTTGTTTGGATGCCATCCAGGCATTAAAGGCTTGAGAATAGGGTCGCAGTTGTTGGAGTTTGGTTTCTACCCACTGCGGGTTAAAAATGTTCTCGTAAATTCGGTTTTTTATCTGTAAATATCCCTGCCGTTTTTCCAGCAACCCACTGAGTAACAGTTCGATATGTTCGCGACTGTCATCGCATTTGATTGGGTTGCCTTGTAAAAGTTGCTGATAAATACCCAGCATTCTGCCGGCACGCTGTTCGTTGCGTAAAATGCGATCGCGGATGGTTTTTAAGTGTTCCGGTTCGTCTTGGGATTCCCAATTCTGAATAATCCGCGTTTCGACTAATTCCGCAATTTTAAATTGCACGTCCAAATTGGATAAATTGCGCTCTGGGTTTGCTTTGTCGGTTTCCCTGACGGTTAACTGACAGAGTTTTTGCGTCAAAAATGGCTGTCCGGATGTCCAAGCTAAAATTTCTGCGATCGCCGCTTCCGGTTCGGGGACTTTTCCGCGCAATCCTATCACCAAAGGCTGCACTTCTGCCGGGGTAAACCCGCTTAAGGTAATGGACCGACCAATATTAAACGGCGTGCGGCTTTTATCGCGAATCAAATCTGCTGGAGTGGCGACGCCAAATAAGGCAAAGGTGAGGCGATTGTATTGCGGGTTTTGCGCTCTTTGATTGTAGCAAAAGCGAATCCAGGCAAAAAAGTCATCTACGGTAAAATCTAAGGCGAGAATGCTGTCGATTTCGTCGATAAAAATAATCAGATTTTCCTCGGCAAATTCCTGCTGCAACATCTCCACAAACCGACTTAAGCGGTGGAGAATGGAAATATCATCCGCCTCGCGCCACCAAGATTTGAGGTTAAAAGTTCCCACTAAACCCAGATCCAGCCATAAGGTGGAAACTACGCCTTTATACCATTGGGCGGGGGTAATATTTTGACTGCCAATTTGGGTTAAATCCAGATAGGTACAGCGATAATTTTCGGCGCTGAGTCGCTCTTTGGTTCGCACCAACAGGGAGGATTTTCCCATTTGGCGCGAGTCGAGGACGTAGCAAAATTCACCGCCTTTTAAGGCGCGATACAGTTCATCATCGGCTTGTCGGTGGATATAGGTGGGATGTTCCGGGGTCAGGGACCCTCCCACTTGATAGGAAAATTGGGTTATCATGTTTTTGGGTTATCCTGGGAAGTGCAATCGGCGGGGGTTATGGACTCTGGCGGTCCGTGGGTTCTCGCGGGTAGGGGGAGGAGGAAGGCGCTTTCACGAGCAATTGTTGCTGAAAATAGCGACGATACAACTCGCAACTTATTCTAACTCGTTCCCCTTCCAGTTTGACGAGTCCGAGACTTTCTAATTCATAGGCGAAAATGGAGGGTAATTTCAAGGGGCGATCGGCTGTGAGTAACTGTTGAAAGGCAGCGGTTAATTCGCGATTTCGTTGCAAAATTGCCAGCTTGCGGCGCAAGCGATCGCGATAAATCCCGGCTTCGGTATGGGCGTTTTCTAACAGTTGCTTCACCGTCAGGTTTTGACGACAGAAGTGATAAAGGGCGAGGCGCACTAATGCGGGATGCCCGCCGACAATCGCCATCAGTTGTTTGGCTTGGGTTCCTTCTTTCCAGTTCAATCCGTGACGCCTTGCTAATTCTTGCACTTGCGATCGGGTAAATTCTGGCAGTTTTAACGGCATTCCAATATTAAAAGGGGATTGATGCAATTGCAAATCCACGTAAACTTCCGTCGAATATACCACCACTAATCGCAAGTTTTGCCAGCATTTCACCTGTTGCGATCGCTCATACCAGGATCGTAACAAGGGTAAAAATTCTCCGGCAACTTCGGCATATTTGAATATCCGATTGATTTCATTAAATGCCAAAATAACTGGCGTTTTTATCCGTTGCAGCACATAGGCTTCAAAGTAAATCGTACAGCTCAACTTGCTGCCGATATCTTCATCCCAATATTCATCGAGTTGCGGGGTTAAATTTAACCCTTTGCTGACCAGTTTGCTAAACCACCGCAAAAATTTATCTAAATCGGTTAAAATGCTGCGCTCGACTTGTTGAAAATCTACATTAATGGTGGCATAGCCTAACTGCGCGCCCCGATCCACAATCCGGTTTATTAAGGAGGTTTTTCCCATTTCTCGGGGCGCTTTTATTCGCAAAATGCATCCGGGTTTTGCAATTTCCGCATACGCCAGTTCTTCAATGGGGGGACGATTGATATAAAAAGGGGAATTCAGCGGTACTGGACCGCTGGGATATTCTAAGCTTTTCAGATCCGGGGGATAAAACATTTCCCGTTCGATTAATACTTTCCAGTGGGGCTTCAACTCCAGTTTCTCGATTTGGCTGCGAAAATTGTCTTTGCTTATCTGCACCTCGAGCAATTCCGAAATGCTTTGCCATAACCGCGCCCCGGTGGTTTTCAGATAGTCGCATTCATACTCGGAGGATTGAGCCATGTGGGTATAGGTCTTTCCTTCCCACCCTTGGCGCAGAATTCGTTCTTGGGCGGGAGTTAGATTTCTCTGCTGCATGACTCGCAATAAACTCATTAATTCATCAAGGGTCATTAGAAATGTCTCTAGAAAGTTGCATATTAACAATGGAAAATAAAATATAATACCCGTTCGTCTGGAGTTGTACCCTCCTCCCGGAGGAAACTCCGCTACCTTTATGGGAATTATCCCTCATCGGCTGTGTTCTGAGTCCACAGATGGGATAGAGTTGGGAAACAGGGTAACAAAATTTGCAAATATTTCCGACACGGAGATGAAACTTGTTACGTTTTCTATTGACAAATTGACCAAAGTATCGTATAGGGTGGTTGCGATGGGGAAGCGGCTATGGAGAAGGATGCTCGAAACGCCCGCTGAGAGAAGATTGCGCTTCAATTTGGGCGAAAGTGCCGCACCATCCCTGCGGATGGATTCCGCACGGCTTGCCTGCGATGGGGGAGAAAGGGGCGATCGCCGTGAGTGGAGAGGTTCGTGCAGTAACAAGAGGGAGGGATGTTTGTGGGTTTAGTAACAATTTGAGTAACAAAAATTTGAGAAAAAAACGATGGGAGATGACAAAAACACTCCCTGACGGATCGCGGCAGCATAACTGTGCTAAACTAACTACCAAAATCTAACAGAGGTCTGCATGTAGGTACGCGGGACGCAAGGTTGAGCTGGAATTTCCAGAAGGCTCGGCTCAGGCGATCGCACAGGAAAACCAAGAATCAGGGAGGGTGTCGATGTGGGGGGGATCGCCAATGGGTGATTTCAGATAAAATCAACCGGAAATTACCCACTCCTTTACATTAAAAACCACCATCAGGATGCGGTGACAATCAAATTTTCTTGGAGCTTCTAAAAAAAGCCGAAAGAATCAAGACTTTCATGCAGCAAAAAAAGGGGAAATGCATATCACGGTTGCACAGCAAACCTTCGGGGGTTTGGGGGAAAATGACATTAGAAATAAATGGAAAAAGTGGCTGGAACATGAGGCAAATGCTCGATGAAATCAGCGAGGGTCTGTTGTCCATTGACGGCGATAGCTATGAATTGCTTTACTGGAATCGAGCAGCGCAAACCCTCTATCGGTGTGGGGATGAGGAATGCAAAGAAAATCCAAAGTGCTGGCTCGAAGCTATCTACGACGCCGATCGCGATCGGGTAATCGCAGCGATCGCCTCATTTCTCGAAGGCGAAGACAATCCCGAGGCGCGATCGCCGCTCACCCTGGACTACCAAATTCTCTATCCCGATCGAAAAATCACCTGGGTGCGCCACAAATTCTGGCGCAGTCAGGATGAAAACTGCCCCCGGCACCTGGATAGCATTATCACCGAAGTTGGCGTGGGCGTCGTCGCCACCGTGCCGGAAAATACCCCGCCAACAGATTCTCCCGACCCGAACCCACCGCCTTCCCTCGATTTTTTTCAACAGATCCCCTCCCTCGCCGCTTTGGTGCCGAAAATTCTCTACGAGTATATCCATTACGCCGATGGGAGGGAAGAATTTACTTACCTCAGTTCTGAGTGTGAGACGATCTGCGAACGAGACGCCGAGGAGATTCTCGCCCAAAAACTCCCCCTATCGCACTTCGTTCATCCCGAGGAGGTAGATTCTTTCCAGCGCTCCTTCGATCGCGCGCGCCAAAGCCTCGGGCAATGGAAACGACAGTGGCGCTACATTGCTCCGTCGGGAACTATAAAGTGGCTGTTGGGAATCGCCAAACCGATCGCGCAGCCCGAGGGAGCGATCCTTTGGCAAGGGATTATCCTGGATATCACCACCCAAAAGCCAAGGGAAAAGACGTTTTCGCACAAAGTGCGATTAAAAGAATTGCGATCGCAGATCGGATGGGCGCTGAGCGGAGGGGAGAATCGGTCGCAGATGCTGCAACGCTGCACCGAGGCGATGGTCAAGCACCTCCAGGTGGCGTTTGCCCGCGTTTGGCTCTTCAACCCGAACGACAAAATGCTGGAACTGCAAGCCAGTGCCGACCGAAATTCTCACATAAAGAGCGGTGATGCATCCCTGCCGATGGGGCGCTGGGAAATCGGGCAGATTGCCGGGGAAAGGAAACCCTACCTCACGAATGATTTGCTAAACGATCCGTTGATTCCCAATAAAGACTGGGTGAGGCGAGAAAAGATGGTGGCATTTGCCGGCTATCCGTTACTCGTAGAAGGCCAGGTCGTGGGGGTGGTGGTGATGTTGTCCCGGCAAATACTCGAGCCAGAAACCCTCGACATCCTCGCCGAAATCACCCAGGATATGGCGGTGGCCATCGAGTTGAAAAACGCTACAGAAGCCTTGCAAACCACCTCAGAACGGTTGCAGGTGGCGCTCGAAGGCAGTGGGTTGGGCCTGTGGGATTGGAATCTGGCCACGGGGGAAGCCTATTTCGACCCGCAGTGGAAAAAAATGCTCGGGTACGAGGTGGAGGAGCTTGAAAATCACTATCGATCGTGGGAACAGTTGGTACATCCGGAGGATTTGCCGAAAGCGATCGCGGCCCTGGAGGCTCATTTGCAAGGGCACAGTCCGATATATGATGTAGAAATTCGGATGTTAAGCAAATCCGGGGAGTGGAAGTGGATTTTATCTCGGGGGAGGGCATCGCAACGATCCGCGTCCGGAACCTTTACGCGACTGGCAGGGGTAAATAAAGATATCAGCGATCGCAAACACACCGAACAAGCCCTATTAGACAGCGAAAGACGCTGCCGCGCAATTTTTAATTGCAGTTTCCAATTTATCGCCCTTTTGCAACCCGATGGCACTATCATTGAAGTCAATCAAACCGCCCTGGATTTTGGCGGAATCGAGGCACATTATATCCGAGGACGTCGGTTTTGGGAGGCTCATTGGTGGCAGATTTCTCCCGAAACACAAAGGGAATTAAAAGCAGCGATCGCCCGGGCAGCAAAGGGAGAATTTATCCGCTATGAAGTAGAGATTCAAGGCAAAGAAAACATCCGGGCAACAATTGATTTTTCCATTAAACCCATATTCGATAACGCGGGTCAGGTGGTATTATTAATTCCCGAAGGGCGCGACATCACCGAACAAAAACAAGTGCGCGAAGCATTAGCGTTCAATGTCAAACGGTTAAATCGCGTGTTATCCGCCGCCGATGATGGATGGTGGGAATGGAATATCCTCACCGGCGAGTGCTATTTTAGCCCGCGATGGGAAAGGATGCTGGGCTACCAACCCAATGAATTATATCCCCATATCAGCACTTGGGAATCTCTGATGCATCCGGAAGATTTGCCCCTAGCGATCGCCCAAATCAACCGCCATTTTGCCGACTCGAATTTTCCCTATTCTATCGACCTGCGGATGCAAGCGAAAACCGGCGAGTGGAAATGGATATTATGTCAGGGAAAAGCAATCGAATGGGATGACAGCGGCAACCCCACCCGGATGATGGGAATACAAAAGGATATCTCAGGGCGCAAACAAACTGAAGAAGCCCTGCGAAAAAGCAAAAAACAACTGCAAGACGCGCAAAGAATCGCCCACATTGGCAGTTGGGAATACAATGTGGCCACCGAAAGAGTTACTTGGTCTGAGGAAGTGTTTCGCATTTTTGGGTTAGATCCCGAACTCGGAGAACCGAGTGTCTCGGCACATTTAGAGTATATTCATCCCGCAGATCGCGAATTGTGGCAACGAGAAATTGGCGTCAGCATCGCCCGGGGAACGAGTTTTAATTTCGATTATCGGATTATCCGTTCCGATGGCAGTTTGCGCTATGTTAACGGTATCGGCGAGGCGGTATGCGACGATCGCTCTCAAGTGGTGCAGCTTCTCGGTACGGCGATCGATATTACCGAACGCAAGCAAACCGAACAAACATTGCGCGATCGCGAGGAATTTTTGCGGAGTATCTACGAAGGAGTAGATGTGGGCATTTTAATTGTTGATGTCTTAAAACACCAAACCTCAAATTCCGCCCCTCCAACCTATCAATTTCGCTATTCCGGGGTCAACCCGAAAATGGCACGGAGCAGTCAAATTCCGGTGGATTATTTACTGGGAAAAACCCTCGATGAAGCCCTCCCCTCCTCCGTGGCAACCCAACTGCATCAGCGTTATCTCGCCTGCATGGAATCTCGCCGTCCGATGTCTTGTGAAGAATGCTTTGACCTGAATGAAACTCAAAAATGGTGGCTGCTCACCTATAATCCCTTATCCAATTCTGAGGGAGAAATTTATCGCATTGTCGTCACTGCTACGGATATCACAGAACGCAAAGAATCCGAAGAAGCCTTGCGCGAGAGCGAAGCCCTATTTCGCGAACTCGCCGCCCGAGAAGAACTGATCAATCGCTTGGCCATTCAAATTAGAAAGTCTTTAGATATCGAGAGTATTTTAGAAACTACAGTGCGGGAAATCCGCAGTTTGCTGCAGGTCGATCGCTGTCATTTTGCCTGGTATTGTTCTGGCGAAACAGGGGAACCATTCTGGGAATTAGTGAAAGAAGCAAAAAATCCAGACCTGCCTACTTTACTCGGTCGCTATACCGTAGACCAACTCGATCCATTAGCCGAAAAATTGTTAAATAAAGAATGCGTCAAAATCGATAATGTCCGCGATGAATCAAATCCCAATTTGCAAGAATTATTAGTTGCATCGGGTCATCAATCGGTATTGTTGTTGCCAATCGAAACTGAATCGGGGGAAATTGGTTTAATTGGCTGTACGCGAGATACGATCGCCCAAGCTTGGGATGCGGAGGACGTAGAATTATTGCACGCCGTCTGCAATCAACTGGCGATCGCGATCGACCAAGCCCAACTTTACACTCAATCTCGCGAATCCGCCCAACTCGCCGCCGCAAAATCTCGCCAACTCGAACAAACCTTGCGCGAATTGCGAACCACCCAAGCTAACCTGATTCAAGCCGAAAAAATGTCAAGCTTGGGTCAAATGGTGGCGGGGGTCGCTCACGAAATTAATAACCCGGTAAACTTTATTTATGGCAATCTCATTCATGCCACCGAATCCATCCACGAGGTGTTAACCTTGATTCGACTCTATCAGCAGCATTATCCCCAACCCACCCCGGATATTGCCGAGGAAATCGAGCTGATGGATTTGGAGTATCTGATGGGAGATTTGCCGAAGATGCTCCAATCCATGAAAGTAGGAGCCGATCGCATTAAAGAAATTGTCAAGTCTTTACGCATTTTTTCCCGCTTGGATGAATCGGAACTCAAAGAAGTGGATATCCATGAAAATATTGATAGCACGTTAATGATATTGCAAAATCGCCTCAAGTCAAAAAGCGATCGCCACGCGATTTCGGTGATTAAAGACTACGACAATTTACCCGCGATCGAATGCTATCCGGGTCAGCTCAATCAAGTCTTTATGAATCTGCTCAGTAACGCGATCGATGCGTTGGAGTCATCGGTCAATAGTCATTCGTCATCGGTCAATAGTCATTCGTCATTAGTCACTGGTTCTTCGTCATCGGTTACGGGTTTAAATAACCAAGGACAAACAACAAATGACCAAGGACAAATGACCAATGACCAAGGACAAATGACCAATGACCAAGGACAAACAACAAATGACCAAGGACAAACAACAAATGACCAAGGACAAATGACCAATGACCAAAGACAAACAACCATTCGCATTCGTACCCAACTCACCGATGAAAATACAGTAAAGATTGCAATTGCGGACAATGGAATGGGGATGAAACCGGAGGTTTTGGGGAAAATTTTCGATCCGTTTTATACCACCAAATCCGTGGGGTCGGGCACGGGATTGGGACTGTCAATTAGCTATCAGATTGTGGTGGAAAAACATGGCGGGCGTTTGTACTGTACCTCCCAGTGGGGAAAGGGCACCGAATTTATCATTGAAATTCCCCGGCGACAACCGTAGGAATTGACTTAAAAGCCTCCGTCAATCGAGGTGCAAAATAATTTGCATCTTGGCTTAAGGTAGTGTAGTATAAAACTGAGGGGAATGTGCGGCAAGAGAAAGTCATTCCAGAAAGCGATCGCCCTGGATATGCAGCCAAAGAATGCAAAAATCAATGAAGCGAAAATGGGTTTAACAGCGGTGGAGGGTAGCGCGATCGCGCCCGTAGCGTTTCGACTCGTAAAGAGCGGTTTCAGCCGCATTTAACAGGAGAATCAAGTTATGTTCGGCTTGGGGAATGGTGCTTCCCACCCCCAAACTGACGGTAATCACTGGGGCGGGAAAAGCGCTGAGGCGATCGGTGTCATGGGCGATCGCTAAATTTTTCACCGCCACGCGGATTTTTTCGGCGATTTCCATCGCGGTTTTGCCATCAGTGGCGGGTAACAGGACTGCAAATTCTTCCCCACCATATCGCGCCACTAATGCAGCAAAATGAGGCACTACTTCTAGGATAGCACTAGCCACTTGTTGCAAGCAAAAGTTTCCGGCAATTTTGCCAAAATTTTTATTGTAAAGTCGAAAACAATCCAGGTCGCATAAAATCAGGGAAAGCGGCATTTCTTGCTGTTGTAACCGAGACCACTGCTGTTGCAAGTGCTCCTCAAAATAGCGGCGATTTGCCAATTGAGTCAGTTCGTCTCGATAGTATAACCGAGTCAAGGATTCGTTTTCGCGCTCTAACTGTTGCAGGCGTTGCGCCAGGGAAATCGGGGCATTGCAGACGGCTGGTGCGTGAAAATACTGGGCATATAACTGGCAGCTTGGGGTGATGCGATCGCCCACCATATTCACCAATCCCATACTATCCAACTTATAGGCGATAATCGGTTCTACTGTTACCCCACTTTCCCCACTGGCGATCGCCTCCTGGAATGCCGCCAATAATTCCGGTTCCGCTTGCAAAATATTAAAATATCGCCGCAAATGGTCGTTATAAATTCCGCCTTCAGTGGGTGCCTGTTGCAATAGTTTTTCAAAACTTAAATTTCCCTCAGCAAGATGATAAAATGCCAATTGGACTAAATAGGGATGTCCTCCCACCACGTCCAGCAGTTTTTGCGCCTCCTGGGACGTAAACCATGCCAGTTTGTAGCGCTGGGCCAACTCCTGCACCTGGTCTAAATTCAACGGCGGTAACTTCAAGGGCTGACCCACATTAAACGGAGATTGATTCAGGTTCAGCGGAATGTAAATTTCTGTAGAATAAGCCACTACCAGACGCAGTTTTTGCCAAGCTTGGACCTTTTTGGCTTGTTCGTGCCAAAATCGCAACATCGGCAGAAAATCCAAAGCAACTTCCGGATATTCAAACAAGCGATTGACCTCGTTCAATACCAAAACCAAAGGCGCTTTTATTTGCGGGATAAGATAGGCTTGGAAATAAATCGTGCAACTGACTTTACTGCCAATTTCCTCATCCCAATACTCCTCCAGTTTAGAGGTCAATTTTAATTTTCGGGTAATCAGGGCACAGAACCAGCGCAAAAGTTTATCTAAAGAAGCAAATACAGCGACATCGGCTTGCTGAAAATCGACCTCAACCTTGTGGTATCCCAGATTGGTGGCGCGATCGAGAATTCGCAGAATCAGGGAGCTTTTTCCCATTTTCCAAGGAGCTTTAATGCGAAGCACGCTTCCGGGTTGTAAAATTTCTTGATAAGCCAGGGTTTCAACCGGGGGACGCTCGATATAGAATAGAGAATTAAGGGGTAACGGCGCGTTGGGAAATTCAAAAGAAAACCGTTCATTTTGTGCCGCCACCGCCCGGATCGCAAGCTGCTGTTGTTGTCGCGTCAGGGGGCGCGATTCTAGGAGGCAGCGAAAGTTTGCTTTCTCAATTGGTTCTCCCCAAATATCGCTCGCCACTGACCACAACATTGCCCCGATTTTCCGCAGATATTCCGCACCATAATACTTCTCCCTCGCCATTTTGCTGTAGCTTTTTCCCTCCCAGGAAGCACGCAGCACGAAAATTTGCACTTCTGTTAGTGGCACCTCTAGACTGAGATTAATCAGTTGGATGACTTCATCAATAGTCATGGTTCGCAATTCTTAGTTTTGCCTACCCAAATTCCAGCGGTTCTGAAGACATTCCCTGTATTCATTACCGGGATTAAATCCTCGGGTCAGAGACTTTGGCAAGCAGTTGGCTTGCGTCGGTCGAACCTTTCTGCTGAATTGTTGCATATTTTATCGCGATCGCTTGGTTTTGCAAGAAAAAAATAGCGGCGAAATGTCATCAATAGTGGTTGTATGCTTCTGGAGAAGGGGCTAATCTCATGGCTTGACGTTTAGGCAAATCTATGATAAAAAAAAGCCCAGCACCCGGATGGGGGTGGGGCGTTGGCCTTCCAAGTGCGCCTGGGGCGATCGAAATATCTTGTTCCCCGGTAATAATGCCCGTCAGCAGAAAAATGGCGGAAAATTGTAGGGGATTCGCAACCCCTTACCCTGACGGGTGGAGAGGGTCAATTTTTCTCTGCAAACCAGCCATGAAAAATCATTAGGGTCAATAACGGGTCAAATCTATCGTTCGCCTTGCAGGGAATCAAGCAAACCCATTAAAATTATAAACGGTGGTAGATGATTCTGCCGCGCGAGATTTTTTTAAATTCATGGGTTGAAAGGAAAAAAGACAATGAAACTAGATCCGGATCTGTTAACGCGCTACTTGCATCGGCTTCGCAATCAATCAGAATGGATGACACTCAACGAAGTGGGGGAGACGTTAAAAATGGATCGAGCCACGTCGCGACGCTATACTAAACTGGCGATGGAATGGGGACTGGTGGAACGGCAACAACAGGAAAATCAACCCACCTTAGTTCGCGCCACGGAGAAACTGGTGGAACTCGATCCCAGTGAAGTGCGATCGGTGGTAAACACCCACTGTGCTAAATAAGATTATGCAACACAATTCCTTTTCCGCTGCAGTTCCCACCACTGCCGAAGCGATCGCGACCAAGCGAATCCAGTGGTTTCGCCGCCGCCTGCAGGGTTGGGCACAATCTCATCGACGAGATTTTCCCTGGCGGCGCACTAGCGACCCCTATGCGATTTTCGTGGCCGAATTTATGCTACAGAAAACCGCTGCAGCAACCGTAGTGCCGATTTACGAAACCTTTCTGGCGCAATATCCCAGCGCGATCGCCCTCGCCGCCGCATCGGTAGAAGACCTCACCGAACTCTTGCAACCCTTGGGTTTGTCCTTTCGCGCCCAACGCCTGCATCAGTCGGCGCAGATAATTTGCCAAGAGTATGGGGGGCAGATCCCGCGTCAGGAGTCGGAGTTATTGAAATTGCCTGGGGTCGGTCCGTACACGGCGCGATCGATTTGTGCCAATGCCTTCTGTGAACCCAAGGCAGTGTTAGATACCAATGTAGCTAGGATTTTGGAACGCTTCTTTAATATAGAAGGGGGTCGGGTAAAATTCCGATCGCCCCTGTTGCAGAAAGTTGCTACCCTTGTAGCCCCCAAACGAGACGTGGGCGCTTGGAATCTGGGGCTACTTGACTTTGCGGCGGCAGTTTGCACCGCTAGGAACCCTCAGTGCGATGAATGTCCCCTGCGCCAGCAATGCGCTTACCCGCAGGGAGAAAAAAGCGCCCGATGCGGATGAGTCAGGGGCGGTTTATTCGCACTGGTCGTCGTCGCAATAGTTGTAGTCCTCCCAGTGGTCCCAATCGTCATCTTCCACTTCGCAGCTATCCACCGCGATCGCCTCCGGGGTATCCAGGCGCACCGATTCGTAATATCCTTTGATTTCGCGATTGAAAAATTGACCCACGGAATCGGATTGCTGGAGGTATTCCCAGGTTTCGGTTTCCACCTGGGAATACTGGTAAACCGATCCGTTGTTAAATTCCACTTGCAAGACTTCCCGTTGGCGATCGTATCCCACCGCCTTCGCCATCGATGAGCAAACCGGCAGCATGGCGATCGGCGTCTCAGTGGCCGATAATTGAGCCGGTTCGGGACTCCCCGTCAGTTGCGCCCCTGGGTTTGTCGCCAGAGAAGAGACTTGTTTGAGTCCCTGGTATGCCGCCGGTGGTGCGTTCAGTTCGAGATATTCCACCTCATCCCCTCGGTCGATCAGCAACCCCAGGCGATCGTCCTCGTGACCCACCGCCACCACATTGCTCAGGTCAATCTTCGCCAGTTTCATCAGCACTCTCCTAATTCCTTTCTCTCTAGATTGATTTTTTAATCAATTTCCAGGATAGCCAAAGTTGATTCTTTCGTCAATGCCGAAAGGTAGAGAACCGCCGGGGAGAATTAAGAATTAATAATTAGAAATTGTAAATTGGGAATTGGGAATTATTTGCCTTTTCAGGTGATGCGGAAAACGGGGGAATCGATCGCCGCCTGCGCTTCTCCTCCCCGGGGGGTCTTCCCCCATCTCTTGGTATTGGCTTTAAAGTACAGTAAACTCAGAGGTTGCACGATTCGAGCCTTTTACCGGACTAGAGGGAGAGATTGACCTTGGGTATAGAACTACGCAGTTATGTATTTATCGATCGCTTACAACCACAGCACGCCGCATATATTGGAACGGTATCCCTGGGATTTTTGCCCTTACCGGGAGATACCTCATTGTGGATCGAGATTTCGCCGGGGATCGAGATCAACCGAATCACCGATGTGGCATTAAAATCCACCTCAGTGCGTCCTGGGGTGCAGTTTGTAGAGAGACTGTATGGGCTTTTAGAAGTGCATTCCGAAGCACAAGGGGAGACGAGAACCGCAGGTCAGGCGATTTTAGAAGCCTTAAAGTTGCAGGAACGCGATCGGCTCAAACCGCGCATCGTATCCAGCCAAATTATCCGCAACATCGATGCCCACCAAGCGCAATTGATCAATCGAAATCGACGGGGGCAGATGTTATTGGCAAATCAAACCCTCTACGTATTAGAAGTGCAGCCGGCAGCCTACGCGGCTTTAGCCGCCAACGAAGCGGAAAAAGCAGCATTGATTAATATTTTACAGATTCAAGCCGTCGGCAGTTTTGGACGTCTCTATTTAGGCGGCGAAGAGAGAGACATTTTAGCTGGATCTGCGGCGGCGGTAGAAGCGATGGAGAACATTGTTGGGCGGGAAAATCCGGCCAGCTAAAAGAGCGAATCAGGCACGGAATAACCCGCGTAAAAAACGCCGCCGAAGCCAGGAACGATTAGCCCTCCGACTCATCCGAACCCCCAGCCACCGACTCTTCTAGAGCCAACCGCTGTTCGGCATTATGCAGAAAATATCCGCTCATCATTGCCGAAGCCAAAAGCCGACTGAGGTTTTCAGCAGTGGTGGTGATTTCCATTTGGAAATGTTCCGGCGGCAATACTCCTAACATGCCTCTAACGTTGCGTTCCATCACCTGAGCGGCGGAAGGAGAAGGTTTCGACATGTTGGCGAGGGCTTCTGGGTTGAGGGATTGCAAGTATTCCCACAGCAGATTGCGATCGTCACCGTTGTGATTGATAAATTCCGGGTTGTGGTTAGAGAGATTGTTCATGGTTTGTTTGCAGATTAATGGGTTGCTGTTTTGCTTTTCTATTAATAGACTAACAAGTTCTCCGGGTGAGTTCTAGTCAGTAGAACCGAACCCATGAGGCGGGTTTTTCGACTTGGAGGGAGTCCCCAGTCTTTGTAATAGGTCCGAGAGGGATTTGGGGGGCTACAGGAAAGCATTTGCCACCCAGCACACAGAGTGATGGAAGAGGGAGTTATGGCTGTTCCTGTCCGGCCCCTAAAACTCGGGAAAACCCTTCGATCTGAAATTTTAACTCGTTCCCAGGTTCCAGGTTAGGGAGGCTTCCCCTGAGGCGAAAGCCGACCCACAGTCAATATGCAACCTGACTGGCTTGCCTAGCAGAAAAGATAACCAAAGTCAAGCGTTTCTCATTCAGTTAACCGAACGGCGATCGCGACGGTTTTCCGCACTCAAACCAGATTGACGAAATGGGAAGTAGGTTTTTAAATTGCTGAGTAAGTGCTGGCATTCGTTACCGATTACTCAACCAGCGCGGTGTTATTGTGCCTCGTTGTTGATATATTTCTTTACCGAAAACAGGAGAGAATTACATGCGGATTGCCCAAATCGCACCGTTATGGGAAAGCGTTCCCCCGCCGGGATACGGCGGTATCGAACTGGTGGTGGGTTTGCTCACCGACGAACTGGTTCGACGCGGACATGAAGTTACCTTGTTTGCCACAGGGGATTCCATTACCCTCGCTAAGCTCGAATCCGCTTACCCGCGTGCCCTGCGCCTGGACGAGACAGTAAAAGAACCCGGCGTGTATGACATGCTGCAACTGAGTCAAGTGTACGAACGGGCAGGGGAGTTCGACGTGATTCACTCGCACATGGGGGCCACGGCGTTACCCTTTGGCAATCTGGTAAAAACGCCCACGGTTCATACCCTGCACGGGATTTTTACTCCAGATAACGAAAAGCTCTACACTCATGCAGCCCAGCAAGCGTATGTGAGTATTTCCGATGCCCAACGGGAACCGAGATTAAACCTCAACTGCGTCGCAACGGTTTATAATGGCATCGATCCGGCGATTTACGAGTTTAATCCCCAGCCGCAAGATCCGCCGTATTTAGCCTTTTTAGGGCGACTTTCGCCGGAGAAAGGACCTCACCTCGCCATTGAAATTGCCAAGCGCAGCGGATGGCGGTTAAAGATGGCGGGGAAAGTGGATGCGTGCGATCGCGAATTTTTCGAGCGCGAGATTAAGCCGCAAATTGATGGGAAACAAATTGAATATTTAGGAGAAGCCAACCACGCCGAAAAATGCGAATTGCTCAGGGGTGCAGTGGCGTTGCTGTTCCCGATTATGTGGCGCGAACCCTTTGGGTTGGTGATGATAGAAGCAATGGCGACGGGAACCCCGGTGATTGCGATGGAAATGGGGTCTACACCAGAAGTGATTGAGGATGGAAAAACGGGATTTTTGTGTCGTAGCGCCGAGGAATTCATCGCCGCGCTGGATAAAGTGGAGAAATTAAACCGGGTCGATTGTCGCGATCGCGTGCTGACAAAGTTCAGTTTCCAAAGCATGACCGATGGCTATGAAGCGGTATATCGCGACATTCTAGCACAACGGTTTGCGAAAAACGGCCACCTGCCCAGTTTAAATGCGGCGTAAGCGTTGATTGGTCATTGGTCAATGGTCATTGGTCATTGGTCATTGGTCAAAGGACAAAGGACAAATGACAAACTTTCCCGAAGCGCCCGTATGGGTCGAGCATTGCCCCTAGATGCGAGGCGGCTTCGGGTGGGTTGAGCTGTGAGAGAATTGCCCTTTTTCCTGTGTATTTCGTCCGCTCGGGGGTGGGATAAGACCGTCTGCCTCCGAGGGACGGGGCACAGAGACAGACATCGATCGCCCTACCCCGATGGCGGGAAGCGACGCGGTGTCACTGCAGCTTGTGAATGGGAGGGAGAAAGCGGCTACAGCAGTTTTGGAATGTCATCGCACATAGCCGGACTGTTGTTTTTCCCGAACGATGCCTAACCCTTGTTTCAACGCTTCCAAGCGATCGCTCATCCAGTGAGGATCCGGAATCAGACCGGCAATGCCCAATTTTTCCAAGCGTTTTTTGACTTTGCCGGTTGCGCCAACGACTATCACATTTCGCCCTGCATTAATGGCTTCGTGAATTGCATTTTCAATAGCCAAAGAAGACGTGACGCCCAGAATTGGAACTTCGCTCAAATCCACAATTAACACATCATAATTTTCAATCGCTCTATGTTCTCTAGAAATTGCTTTAGCGACGCCAAAAATCATCGGACCGCTCAGATGGAAGAGTAAAACCCGTCCATTTGCTAAATCTAAGGTTTGCTTTTCTTTGGGGGTGAGAACGATGCTATCGTCAGCATCAGTAATGGCGGTAACATACTCAGATTGGTGTTCTTCCAGGCGAGCGATCGTCAAGATATTGGCGATGAAGACCCCCACAGCGACGGCCACCATTAAATCCACAAAGACGGTGAGCGCCACCACACTATAGACAATGCCGGCTGCCTTCCAGGAAATTTTGTGAACCCGTTTGAGGAAACCCCAGTCAATAATATCGATCCCAACCTTTAAGACAATGGCCGCTAAAACCGCAAGGGGAATGCCAGAGGTTAAGGGAGCTGCCCACAACACGACGATCGACAGTGCAAGAGCGCGAATAATGCCGGATAAAGCCGTGCGGCCTCCTGCTTGGATGTTCACCACCGTAGCGGTGGTTGCGCCAGAACCGGCAATTCCACCGGAAAAGCCCGTCATCAAATTGGCAATCCCTTGGCCGATTAATTCTTTGTTTGATTTATGTTCGTGACCGGTCAGACTGTCAGAGACCAAACAGGTTAACAGACAATCAATCGAACCGACCATTGCCAACACCATAGAGTTCACAAACATTAACCGCAAGTTGTTCCCATCAAAGGTGGGCATCTGGAGTTGAGGCAAACCCGGTTCTATTTCTCCAATTGTAGCAATGGTGCGAATGTCAATGTCCCTAAAGAAAATCCAACAAATGGCGGTTCCGATGAGTAAAGCCACTAATTGCGGCGGCACGATTTTTTTCAGGCGTTCCGGGTAGAAGAAAAGAATCGCGAGGGTAGTTGCGCCTAAAGCGGTTTCCCAAAAATTGAGGTTGAGAACCAGGTTGGGAAGTTCCTGGATAACGACAAGCACGCCACCCGAAGGCGTTTCTTGACCTAAAAATGGAGCAATTTGGAGAAAAATCAGAATCACGCCAATTCCGGTCATAAAACCAGAAATCACGTTATAAGGGAGCATGGTGATATATCTGCCCAAGCGCAAAACCCCAAACAGGATTTGAAAAATGCCGGCCATCATTACCACAGTAAATGCCATTGCCAGACCGCTGTCTGGGTTATTAGCCATCAATTCGGCAATCACTGCGGTGATAATTACCGTCATCGGGCCGGTGGGTTCGGAGATGAGGCTTGGAGCGCCTCCAAATAAAGAGGCGAAAAATCCCACTAATATGGCTCCCCATAAACCGGCAGAAGCACCAGCCCCAGACGCGATCCCGAAGGCGAGTGCCATTGGTAATGCCACTACTGCTGCGGTTAAACCGCCGAAAAAATCTCCTTTAAAGTTACGAAAATGGATGGTATTGGTTATTTGCATGAAAAGTGTCCTTGATGGAACATTACGCTAACTTCATCAAAATTGAGCTAACAAAAACATCATACCGGAATCTTGCAAATTCTCAAGCGTATTTGAATCTTGCTATTTCCGAAAAATCGATGGGAAATGTGGGGATAAGCGTCAGCCAGGAGGAGTTAAGAAGCTGATATTGGGTGGGGTTATAGAGGAGGCGATCGCGGTGTGGAGTTTGCCGTTTTGGCGGCGAGGGAGTGGCTCAAATCCCACTGCTTGCCACTTTTTCTGGCATCGAGGGGAAAGAAAAAACCCGCGATCGCAGTTACGGCGGGTTTGGATCCGGGGCTAAAAAAAGATTTAGCCCCGGATAAAAAGCGATCGCGCAGTGCAGCGACTCGCGCCGCCGACTTATCCACACTCAGTCCAAAGCCGAGTTGCAACATCTATCTGTATAGCAACCAGGGAACTTTTCCGCGACTTCCAGGCGCACCAGCGGACAGGAGAGGATTGAAATCGGCTACAATAAAATAATTTCACCCCTCGAATTAGATTGCTACACTTTAGAAGCAAAGGTTAAAATAGAAACGGCAGAAGTAATCGCCATTAATTTTGCCATTTTTGTTTGTCAACTGTGACTCTAAAAAATCGATTGTAGGACTATGCCAGAAACGATTGAGATTGAAGGCAGAATTTTCGTGCCTGTAGAAGACGCACCGATTGCAGAGTGCAAGAGTGTGCTAACCGAACGCCCACAACCCACTCTAACCCTGAAAGACGACGATCTATTTTTAATTACCGATAGCATCGGCAATATTTCTGGTTGCTTAACCGACGAGCGTCAGGGGAGTATGGGGTTATTCTGCCACGACACGCGGTTTTTGAGTCGTTTAGAACTGCAAATCGAGGGACACGCGCCGATTTTGCTCAGCAGTAACGCCCGCAAGGGGTTTGCCATGTCGGTGTTATGCACCAATCCGCGCATCGAAGATGGCGTGAGTGCCGAAACCATCGGAATTCAACGAGACATCGTACTCAATGGCGGATTGTTTGAAGAACTCAAAATCACGAACTATAACACCACCCCGGTGCAGTTTGAATTAAGCCTGAGCTTCGATTCTGATTTTGTAGACTTGTTTGAAATCAGAGGCGTGCCGCGCAATGCCCGGGG
Organism: Phormidium sp. CCY1219; assembly: GCF_055795085.1. NCBI lineage: Bacteria > Bacillati > Cyanobacteriota > Cyanophyceae > Oscillatoriales > Oscillatoriaceae > Phormidium > Phormidium sp. CCY1219. Next base: position 31,132 of record NZ_JAYFEQ010000382.1, read on the forward strand.
GCAACGCTTGCGCCTAGTGGAACCAGAAGGCAATTCCCATGCCGAAGCACAAACCGATTCTCCGGAACAAAGCACGGAACAGAGCGAAACCGAACAAAAGCGACGGGAAGGGCGGATGTATTCCGAAGTACACTTATCGGCGCAAAATGAACTGATTCTAGCGTATAGAGGGCTAGACGGTTCGGTGATGGAGTCGCGGCTCAAGTTTTTCTATCGCCAACCCGACTGCATGAAGGGATATACAGCAGTGTGGTCGATGAAACTAGATTCTCACGAAACGCAACAGTTAGGCTATCGCCTGCAACTGCTGACCGATAACCGACGGATCACCTCCGGAGACCCTCCGGGCAGTTTGGTGCAAGCAAAGGCAACCGTGCTGATGGAGGAAGAAGAATGGCGCGCGAAGGCAACTCGGACTCGCACGAATAATAAAGCAATTGATGAGATTATCGAGCGAGCAGAGGAAGATATTTACTTGTTGCGGCAAGGATGGGGGAAAGGAAAAGCCCTTTCTGCAGGGATTCCCTGGTTCTCGACCCTGTTCGGACGCGATTCGTTAATTGCTGCATCCCAGACCTTGATTTTAGATCCGGCGATCGCCAAATCTACCCTTTCCACCCTTGCCGAATATCAAGGCAAAACCTACGATGACTGGCGCGAGGAGGAACCGGGGAAAATTTTGCACGAAATCCGCTTGGGAGAAATGGCGCGCTGCAATGAAGTGCCCCATACCCCCTATTACGGCACCGTAGATGCGACACCGTTATGGTTGATGCTGTATGCGGAATATTATGACTGGACAGCGGATGGAGAAACCTTAGAGCGTTTGTGGCCGAATGCCTTAGCGGCGATGGAATGGATCGATCGCCAATGCGAAAAAACCGGGTATGTGTCTTACCATCGCCAATCCCAGCGCGGATTGCTCAACCAAGGATGGAAAGACTCGGGAGATTGTATCGTCAATCGGGAAGGGAAACTGGCCAGCGGCCCGATCGCCCTGTGCGAAGTGCAAGCCTATGTATATGCCGCCAAAATCCGCCTCAGCGAAATCGCCCGCATGAAGAAACGGCTGGATCTGGCGGAACGCTGGGAAGAAGAAGCACGAGAGCTGAAAACCCGTTTCAATCGCGATTTTTGGTTGGCAGACCAGGATTTTTGTGCCTTAGCCCTGGATGGGGAAGGACATCCGGTGGATAGCATTACCTCGAATCCGGGTCAGTGTTTGAGCTTGGATATCTTTACCCCGGATCGCGCACAAAGTGTGGCAGAACGGTTGCTCGCGCCGGATATGTTCGGTGGATGGGGAATCCGAACCCTGAGCAGTTTGTCTGCCGCATACAATCCCATCGGATATCATACCGGGTCCGTGTGGCCTCACGATAATGCGCTGATTGCCGTGGGATTGCGATCGCTCGGATATGTGGATGGGGCACTGGAAGTAGCACAAGGCATCCTGGACATGACCATCCATCAACCCTATCAGCGTCCCCCGGAACTGTTTTGCGGCTACGATCGCACCGAAGGCATCGAACCGGTTCAGTATCCCGTGGCTTGTTCCCCGCAAGCTTGGGCCACTGGCAGCGTTTTCCAGTTTATCCAAATGATGCTCAATTTGGTGCCCGATGCCCCGGGAAATAATCTGCGGATTATCGATCCGGCATTGCCCGAATCGATCGAACGTTTATCCCTGCACAATTTAAGGGTCGGGTCCACCCTGCTGGATTTGGACTTCGAGCGCGTTGGCACCACCACCGCTTGCCGCGTGACCAAGAAACGCGGCAACCTGCGAGTGGTCATCGAAGCATAAGCGATTAGCGACTCAAAGCAGGGGATAAAAATCGCGCCTCCTGACTCGTTCCCAGGCTCCCATGACTCGTTCCCAGGCTCCCGCCTGGGAACGCCCCATGACTCGTTCCCAGGCTCCCGCCTGGGAACGCCCCACCGGAGGCTCCGCCTCTGACTCGTTCCCAGGCTCCCGCCTGGGAACGCCCCACCGGAGGCTCCGCCTCCTCCAGACGCCCTCGGTGCGGGACTCGGAGGCTAATTTTAATGCCTGCATGTGATAGCCAGATTCCGGATTATTGCCCCGAACCGGAGGTTTGGGGGATTGAGGTTGAAAGACGCGCCACCACCATTGGCGGGTTTGAGCTGGAGAAAATAGCCGTGCAATGTTTGGTGGCGTCTGGTCAATCCGTCGGTTTTTGTGCCCAGACCATTTGAATTGCTGACTTAAGGCATAGGCAGAATTCTGTCGAAAAGTAGAGACAGGCACCGCAGTGCAATTTGTACCATAGGCTATGGAGGTTCATGCCTCTTTCTTTTAAATTCACATTGAAATTTGGAGACCATAAAAATGGCACCCTTAGATATTCTGATTGCCTGGTTAGTGACCTTTAGCAGTTTGATATTGATTTCTCAATTGCCCTTGGGCGTAGACATCGATAACCCGGTGAAAGGATTGATATCCGCCGCTGTGTTGGGGATGTTAAACGTGCTGGTGTTGCCGATTCTGAAAGCATTATTTTTTATTCCCAACGTGCTGACCCTCGGATTGCTTTCCGGTGTGTTTGCGTTGGTGATGAATGTGGCGATTTTCTACTTTGCCGCGCAACTGGTGCGAGGATTTCGCTTGCGGATGGGAATCTGGAGTGCCGTGTTTGGCGCGCTCGCCCTGGCTTTAGTCAGTAACTTTATCGAAACGGTGCTGATTTAATGGCACTGCCAAACGGCTGAAATATCAATTTTTTTCTCGCCAATTTTCTGTAAAATTGATAAAATTTGACAGATTTTCTGTCAGTCAATACAAAAGTAGGGTGGGCGATATGCCCCCCTACTGTCAATCCGAGCGGGAGAAATTCGAGAAGATTGATTAAGGAAGAAATCTATCCAAAGCGGCTTTTAATTCCTCGATTTCTACTTCAATGTTACCCTCTTGGGCAGCTCGGCCAATGCATTCGCTCAAGTGTTCGTCTAAGACAATTCGCGCTACGCGATCGAGTGCGCCGCGCACGGCGGCAATTTGTAATAAGACTTCCGGACAGGGGCGACTCTCCTGTACCATTGTTTTGATTCCCCGGATATGCCCTTCAATCCGCGATAAACGGTTGACAATGCGCCGCAGGGATTCTTCGCTGTGAACGTGCGGATGGATATCGCCCTCGTGAGTATGAGGAGTTGCGGTGGGCAACTGTTCGCGATCGGGAGTTTCCTCGGGCCAAGGATGAGATGCGGATGGGTCAGATACAATCATCGGTGCTTTTATTTACCAGCAGAATATTGAGTATTCTAGCTTACCAGAATGTAAGCGCTTCGTCTTCACCCTGTAGGATGGAAAAACTTAGGAAAAATTGTATATTAAATATTTGATATTAGAAATTGCGCCACGGGCGATCGCTGCCCCGCAACTCGTCCCGATTTGCCGGAAATCACCACGTCGTGCCACATCTGGAGAAGAAGGAGGGCTGAAGCCTTCCGTGAGGGCGGATGCATAGGGGTTGTTTTCAATCATTTGCCCTAGGGGGGGATAGTCAATTGCCCCACCATTGGTGGGGGTCGCTCATCGGAAAATGAGGTCAACTGAGTGGCGCGATAAAAGTTGAGGAATTCTCGATTGCCTCTCAATTATAGCTAGTCTAAATGATTCATGCAATTGATATGGGAGTGCGAGCTTCCAGCTCGCTTGTCAGTGTAGGGAGCGAGACGCTCCCACTCCCGTTAAGAATTGTACAACTAATTTAGACCTGCTATATTTATAAATTTATTAAGCAAGGATGCAAATTATTTTGCACATTTATTGGGGGGAGGCGGAGCCTCGGAAGGGACGTTCCCAGGCAGGAGCCTGGG
>NZ_JAYFEQ010000383.1:0-266 GCF_055795085.1 Phormidium sp. CCY1219
AAATCCAAAGCCCGCGCCTTACGCAGAGTATGGATTCCTAAGCCAGGTCGTGATGAAAAGCGTCCTTTAGGGATTCCTACGATAAGAGATAGAGCCGAGCAAGCCTTGGTTAAACTGGCACTAGAACCCCAATGGGAAGCCCGATTTGAGGGTGAATCCTACGGATTTAGACCAGGGAGGTCAGCGCACGATGCGATTGATGCCATATTCAAGAAGCTCCATAAAAAGCCAAACTGGGTATTAGATGCAGATATTGCAAAATGCTT
>NZ_JAYFEQ010000384.1:0-19542 GCF_055795085.1 Phormidium sp. CCY1219
CTCCATTTCCCCTGGCTCTCATCCCGACGCTCACCAAGCACGGGTAGAGCGCGGGGCTTCCCGCCGAGAAGCTAAGAGGGGAAAGCCGTTAGAGAAAAAATGGTGGGATCGCTTTGTGCATCTCGGATATAGACGTTGGATACCATTCATTGCTATGCTAATTACGTATCCAACGATACCGCCGTTGCTGCTTAGCTATTTTATGACTTTGATGCAGTCTTCTTCATTTCCCCCTCAATCCCGCGATCGCACGGTGGGAAATAAATTCCGCTTCATTTTACTGACCATTGTCATTAGCTTGTTGATGTTGGGTCCGTTGGGGTCGCGCCTCGCCTACCTGCAACTGATTCAAGGTAAAGCGTACCGCACCCAAGCAGACTACAATCGGATTCGCGGGATTCCGAAGCAGCCGGTGCGGGGTAATATTTTCGATCGCAAGGGCAAACTATTAGCCACCTCGAGATTGTCCCACACGGTTTTTATTTGGCCGATGGCCCTCGCATCAGAGGAATGGCCCAATACCCTCAAACGGCTATCCGCCCTGATCGAACTCCCCGAATCCGAACTGCTCGATCGCCTGGAAAAAACCGGCTATGACTCCCCCCTCCCCGTGCGAATTGCCCGCACTATCACCCCAGAACAAGCCACGGCGTTAGAGGAATACAGTGCCCAATTGCCCGGCGTCGAAGTGGGAGTAGAAGCGGTCCGACATTACCCCCACGGGAAAGTCGCCGCCCACGCCTTGGGATATACCGGAGAAATCGATTATTTGGATTTAGAAGTGCTCAAAGAGCGCGGCTATCGTCTCGGGGATGCGATCGGGCAGATGGGCGTGGAAATGGCCTTTGAAGACCAATTGCGCGGCGAATGGGGCGGACAACACGTAGAGGTGGATAGCAGCGGCAAGATTCTCAAACTCCTGGGAGAAACTTCTGCTCAATCCGGCCAGGACGTCCAATTAACCTTAGATTTAGAACTGCAGAAAGCCGCCGAGCGGGTTTTGGGGTATTTTCAAGGAGCGATCGTGGCGATCGATCCGCAAAATGGAGCCGTCTTGGCAATGGCCTCTCGTCCCACCTTCGACCCGAATATTTTTTCCACCCGCATCAGTGACGAACAATGGAGTGCCCTGCAAAGCGAAGACCACCCCTTTGTCAATCGCGCCCTGCGCGGCTTTCCCCCGGCAAGTACCTTTAAAATCGTCACCGCCACGGCGGCGATGGAATCCGGCGAATTTTCCCCCTATACGGTGCTACCTACCTATCCCTACGTCACCGTCGCCGGTCTGCGATTTTGGGACTGGAATCGCGCCGGTTTTGGCCCATTAGGATTTGTCGGCGCATTAGCCTGGAGTAGCGATACCTTCTTTTATCAAGTGGCCCTGCAACTCGGCGGAGAACGGCTGATTGAATGGACCCGCAAATATGGATTCGGTCGCCCCACCGGCTTTGAATTAACAGCGGAAGAAGATGCCGGCCAAGTGCCGGATCCGCAATGGAAACTCCGCGAAATCGGCGAACAATGGGTGGTGGGCGATACGGTAAATATGTCCATCGGTCAAGGATATCTGCTCGCCACCCCCCTACAGGTGGCCATGATGTTTGCAGTACCCGCCAATGGGGGCTATCGGGTGAAACCGCATTTGCTCGCGGACAATCGCGAAGCCAGCGCGTGGCGGGAATCTTTACAGATGAAGCCGGAAACCATTGACGTGTTGCAGGCGGGATTGCAGCAAGTGGTCTATGGCGGCACTGGGAAGGCGCTCAACGTCAGCACACTCCCCCCCAATGCGGGCAAAACCGGCACTGCAGAAGCACCGCCACGCGCCTCTCATGCCTGGTATGGCGGCTATGCACCCCTGAACGACCCCGAAATCGTGGTGGTGGCCTTTGCCGAACATTCTGGCGGTGGCGGGGGTAGCGTCACCGCGCCAATGGTGCGTCAAGTTTTGGAAGCTTATTTCAAGCAGAAATCTGGCAAGTAATGCGATTGTCAGTACAACTTAAGGTAAGCGTTCGTACCAATTACGCCGATGGGGACCACAGGCGCAAACCAGTCGGTGCCCCCACTAATAGTGCAAATTGGGGATGGTTTTCCAAATTTAGCACTAGATCTGCGAGCCAAAATCAGTGTAATCTATAAACTTGTCCCGATCGGATATGACGGTTACCTATGGTTCGAGAACTAGAACGAATTGAACACAAGAGCGATTTTCCGGAAACGGCCCCGGTGGCCAATCCGGTTTTTTTTAGGACGTACTCTCGCCGGACGCCCCAGGGACGGGAAACCTGGGCGGAGGTCTGCGATCGCACCATCGGCGCTTTGGCCAAACTCGGCAAGCTCACCGATGACGAGGTTTCCCTCCTGCACCGGATGCAAGGCTCCCTGAAATCCCTCTCCTCCGGTCGCTGGTTGTGGATCGGGGGCACCGAGTGGATCGAGCAACCGCAAAACTTTTCCGGCGCTTACAACTGCTCTTCGAGCAACATTAGCGACTGGCGCGCGTTTGGGTTGTTAATGGACTTGGCAATGATGGGCTGCGGTACCGGCGCTGTTCTCGAACCGCAATATATCCACCAATTGCCTCCAATTCGCAACCAACTACAGGTGGAGTTGGTGGGGGAAATCGGCGCAACCCCTATGTCACAGCGTCGGGAAACCACGGAAGCGATCGCGGATGGCAATCAGGTCACGCTTTATGTGGGAGACTCCCGTCACGGATGGGTCGGTTCTTATCAAGCCCTCCTCGAACTCTCCACGGACGAGCGATTTGATGGGGAAGTTCGAGTGCAAGTCAACCTCAGCGATGTCCGCCCTGCCGGCGAGGTCCTCAAAGGTTTTGGCGGGGTGGCCAACCCGGTAAAACTGCCTTCCCTCTACAAACGCTGTGCGGAAATTCTCAATAAAGCCGTGGGCCGTCAGCTAACCTCGGTGGAGTGCTGCTTGTTAATTGATGAAGCAGCTACTACGATCGTGGCCGGGAACATTCGCCGCTGCATCGCTTACGGGGAAAGGGTTTCAGCGATTTCAGGCATGAAGCCTATCCAAGATGTTGCCATCGGCGAACTGGTGCTGACTTCTTCTGGGCAGTACAAGCCTGTTACGAATAAGTTCGTACAAGGCGTACAAAATGTCGTCGAGATTCGGACTCGCGAAACTGCGATTCGCTGTACGGCTAACCATCGCGTTGCAGTTTACAATGGCTTGCACTCCTACACTTGGAAGTATGCAGGCGAACTACAACCGGGCGATCGCTTGATTTCCGTGCCTCACCGCAAAGGGATGCCCTGTGCAACCGCTGACTATGCGTGGCTAGTGGGCTTGTTTATCGGCAATGGCAATGCTGATTTGAAACGTCTTAATGAGGGTGGCGGCGCTGTCACCTTTGCCTTCTCTAAGGAACGTTTGAACCACCCTCTCGGTCAAAAATGCCTCCGTATTCTCAAAAGCCTGGGTTATACCCCAGCCATTAGCTTTCATCAGAACCATGCGTATATCAAGGTTCACCGCAAAGAATTGGCTGACGAACTGATTCAATACAAGCAGCCTTCGCAAACTCCTATCGTTCCCGAATTTGTTTGGCTCGGAACTGAAGAAATTCGCGCTGCATTTCTAGCCGGGTTAGCCGATACTGACGCAAACCCCTCGCGCAATGTTTTATTGAACTCTAACAACATAGAGTTTTTGCGTCAGGTTCAACGGTTGGCTTTGTCTTTAGGCATTACGACAACCCTACATGAGCGCGGCTCCAAAATGCTTCCAGACCGTGACACTGTTTACGAAGGCACTCATTGGCTGAAAATTCGCGCAATTCAATCTCAAGTCAATGCGGTGGCCCTGGTAAACCCACAGATGGGTGACGCAGGATTTCGTATTTGTGGGCAGAAGAACAATGGCTTGAGTTTGCCCCATCAATTCATTCAAGAAGCAATGGCTGATGGTGGGCGAGGGAACAGTGTTAACAACACCACCTCCACTATCAATCTCAGCAAAAAAGATGAGCCAATGCGCGATGCCAACTGGGATACTCTACTGTCTGAGGACATTGTTAATCCTCATTGGCTGCCTTTAGAGGTGCAGTTAGTTGTACCCGCAGGACAAGCAGAGACGTTTGACATTGAAGTTGAGAGCGATCGCGAATTCATTGCCAGTGGTTTACTCGTTCACAACAGTGCCGGCATGCGGCAATTTGACGCGAAAGACGAACTGGGAGCAACGGCGAAAGATAATCTCTGGCAATGCGATGAAAATGGCAATTGGCGGATTGACCCGGAACGGGATGCCCTGCGAATGGCAAACCATTCCCGGGTATTTCATCGCAAACCTTCCCGGGACGAATCGATCGCTGCTGTTCGCAAACAGTATTACTCTGGCGAAGGTGCCATTCAGTGGGCGGGGGAAGCGGTTGCCCGGGCAAATTGCGATTTGCTCTCTACGCCGCAGTTAAAGCACGATTTTCTGGTCGCTTACGATCGCTCTGAAGCAAAAGAGTGGTTGAAAACCCGTTACCCAAATTTACCTCCCCAGGAGTTAGAGCATCGGTTGGCCCGCTTGGGTCTCAACCCGTGTGGTTAAGGATTTAGCCTCACGTTAAAAACCCCGTAAAATCGGTAGAAGCTGAGATGCTAATACCGAGGTAATCAAAGGCATTAAAGCGCCTTTGACACCGTAGAGCGTAGAAGGTGAACCTTTGCTTTCCGGATGCGATTCAATTGTGCTATTTAGCGGCGCGCGTTGGCAAAGACTATAATCCGCAGGCTACTGTCTGCCTATATCGAGTCGATATAGTTCCACGAGTGCGGGGCAGTGTTTTTCTCAAAAGCACTGAAAATGTACGCCGAGCTACTGCGAATTCACGAAGCAGTAGAACTAAAGGATAAAAAGCCTTTAGGATAACAACCCTGGAAATCATTGGTGCGAATTTCCACTGCGTGGCAGGGGATACCTTGTTGATTACTCGCCAAGGCATGCAGGCGATTAAAGATGCAGTGGGCGCGGAAATCCACATCTGGAACGGCAAACGCTGGAGCAAGGTGACGCCCTTCCAAACCGGCCAGGCCCAGAAATTGTACCGGGTACGGTTTGGCGATGGTTCCTATCTCGATGCCACAGAGTATCATCGGTTCTTTGTGAGCGATGGTGAGGGTACGGAATATCGCGAAGTGCAAACCAAAGATTTGCTCGCGGGGAGCAATTATATATTGCATACCGAGCCGTTTGCGATCGCCTATGGGGACGGACTGAATATCGAGCCGACTGGCGCTTATGCTTTGGGTGTAAATGTCGGTGGTGGAGACGCGATGAATTATGTCTCTACATCCCAAGGCAACGATCGATCCGCATCGGCGGTGAGCGGTGCGGTAGCGGTAGCGGAAGTCGGGTTTGGCGCAGAGGTGGTGCGTCGCCTGAAAACCGACCCAGAGGCATTGAATGCGATCGCCCGTTGGAAGAAAGAAGCGATTCTGGCATTTATCGCCGGGTTAGCCGACGCCAAGGGAACTGCAACTCCCAACCGGATTTGGATTGAGGGGCTGCAAGAACGTAGCGCCCGACGAGTGCAACTGCTGTTAACCAAATGTGGGCTGCATTCGACCATTCACCCAGACCGATTCGGGGAAAACATCGCGGCGATAGAGATTTGCGATCGCGGCGAAATTCCCTGTCAGCGGTTGGATATCCGCAACGGCGATCGCGCCGAGATAAGCGGCGATCGGCAAACCATTGAAAGCGTCGAGGAATTGCCCGGACTCCACGAAACCTACTGTTTCAACGAACCCGAATTCCATAAAGGCGTATTTGGCAACACCCTCACCGGAAACTGCAACCTCGCCGAAATCCATCTGAATCAAATCGACCCGCAAGACCATCAAGCCCAAGAAGACGCCTTTAAAGCCGGTGCCTTGTCTGTGGCGATTTTGCTCAACCACAAATTCACCGAACCTCGCTATCACTACAGTCGGCAAATCGATCCGATTGTAGGAGTCTCCTTTACCGGGTTGTTTGATTTCTTCGTGCAAGCCTTTGGGGCCGACTGGTTGCGCTGGTGGGAACAAGGGCGGCCCGACAGCGGACGAGGATTGGAATTCAAGCGGTTAGAACGGGAATATTTAACCCGGTGGCGGGATATAGTTCACGCCAAAGTGTGGGATTACTGCGATCGCCACAATTTGCGCCGCCCCAACCGTTGCACCACCATTCAGCCCAGTGGGACCAAATCTCTGCTCACCGGGGCCTCTCCCGGATGGCACCCCCCGAAAGCACAACGATTCATTCGCCGGATTACCTTCCGCAAGAATGACCCCGTAGCCCTCGCCTGTATCGACTACGGCTATAACGTAGTACCCTCCCAGTCGGATAAAGACGATTTGGGCAATCTGCTCGATGACCCCTTTGACCCGCGCTGTTGCGAATGGTTGGTAGAAATTCCCGTGGCGACTCCTTGGGCCGATTTACCCGGATGCGATGACATCGACATCAGCAAATTTTCCGCCTTGGCGCAATTCGACTTCTACATGCAAGTTCAGCGCCACTACACCACCCATAACAGTAGCGCCACCATCGAGTTGCGCGAATCGGAAATCGAAGCCCTCGGAACCCGGATTTACGAAGCGATTCGGGATGACGAAGGTTACATCAGTGCCGCCCTGCTGGCGCGATTTGACGACCTGCAAACCTTCCCGCGATTGCCCTTTGAGCCAGTGGATAAAGCCACCTACGAGGCATGTTTGGACGGGGTGTTAAAACGGCGCAAAATCGCTGATTTTCACCAAGCGCTCAGTCAATACGATCGCGGAGAAATGCTCGAAGCCGGTCCGGCGGGGTGCGATTCGGATAAGTGCTTGTTACCGGAAGACACGCCCCAGTCATAGGTTGTGGGGAAGTAGAGCCTCACAGGAGTGCGTTTTCTGTGGGGGGAACACTTCGGGGGTGAGTGGCGATCGCCACACCCCCGCCTCGGAGCCAAAAAATAACCAGACGCGCTAGGATCCCAGAAGAAGCGATCGCAGTGCCAGTACAAGGAGACATCCTATGTTTTTCGACGAACTTCGTCCGGTAATGGAAGAATTAACCCAACACCCGGTTGCCTTTTTAGGCGGGTTTTTTTCCGGAGTTTTCCGTCTCAACCTGTCGGATGACCCGGTAAAAAGCTGGCTCGAACAGCAAGGAGCCTCGAGCAACGGTGCCACCTACGCGGATCCGGAAAGCAACGGGAACCGCAGCAGCAGTGGACCGCAGTCCATTTCCATCGAGTAATCCCTTATCGCATCGCCTCGAGAGGTCGGCTTGAACCACAAGTCGGCCTTTTTTGTGTGGGTCTAAGCTGTGGTGCGGGCAAATTTCGTGAATTTTCGTTAATCTGTATCGAGAGTAACAGACTTTTGACCCACTTTTTGCATAAGCGGGCGATCGCCCCCTAAAATCCGCAAAAATACTCACCGCACCCCCACAGTTTCTATAGTTCCCATAAAGTTAATCCCCCTTGAGCAAAAGGGTCTTTAAGATAGAAAAAAGGACGACTGAGCATTCAGCCCCCTTGCGGATGACCCGCCAGCCTCGCCCGCCGGAAACCACAGATCCACTCCAAAAGGAGGAAAACCCAATGGCAGACGCAGATAAACTCGTCAAACAAACCCACGCCCTGGATAGAGACTGCACCACCCTATCGCGTCACGTGTTGCAGCAACTACAGAGCTTCTCTGCGGAAGCTCAGGATCTCAGTGCCTTAATGGGGCGCATTGCCCTCGCCGCCAAACTGGTGTCCCGTCGCCTGAGTCGGGCGGGATTGGTAGAAGGCGTACTCGGCTTTACTGGCGATGTCAACGTACAGGGCGAAAGCGTCAAGCGAATGGATGTCTATGCCAACGAGGTCTTTATCTCCGTCTTCAAGCAAAGTGGCTTAGTCTGTCGCTTAGCCTCCGAAGAAATGGATAAACCCTACTACATTCCCGAAAACTGCCCCATTGGTCGCTATACCCTCCTCTACGACCCCATCGATGGGTCCTCCAATATTGACAGCAACCTGAACATCGGCTCTATTTTTTCCATTCGCCAGCAAGAAGGCACGGATGAGAATGGAGAGGCAAAAGACTTGCTACAACACGGACGCAAACAGTTAGCCGCCGGCTACATCCTGTATGGTCCGAGTACCATGTTGGTGTACTCCATTGGCAATGGGGTGCATTCCTTTACCCTCGACCCCAGCTTGGGCGAGTTTATCCTATCCACGGAAAATATTCAAATCCCCGAGCATGGGTCGATTTACAGCGTCAATGAAGGGAATTTTTGGCAGTGGGATGAATCCATTCGCGACTACATCCGTTACGTTCACCGCCACGAAGGCTATACGGCGCGCTATGGCGGCGCGTTAGTGGGAGACTTTCACCGAATTTTGTTTGAAGGCGGGGTATTTCTCTATCCCGGAACCCTGAAAAATCCCGACGGGAAATTGCGTCTGCTCTACGAAACCGCTCCCTTGGCGTTTTTAGTGGAGCAAGCTGGAGGAAGGGCAAGTACCGGTACGGAGGAAATCTTGGATGTGGTGCCCGAGAAACTGCATACCCGCACCCCGGTGATTATCGGGAGCAAAGAGGATGTGGAACTCGTGGAGTCGTTTATCCAAGACCGAACCCGGGAGCAAACCGAAAGCTTGACGGCTCCTTCGTGAGGATTTGATGACTTGCCGGAGGCGACCCCCGAGGAGGTGGGAAATCTACCCGCCGCCGGGAAGTGAAAATCGGGAGGAATCTGTCTGCGGTCATACCTCAGATAGTCATCATCCCGCTGGAAAACTCCTACAATGACAATCGATCGCAAGCATAGAATAGAACAACTATGGCAACCAATCCCTTACTACAAATCGAAGAACAATACGGTCAAAGCATCTGGATGGATAATTTGACCCGCAATATCATCGAATCCGGCGAACTCAAACAGCTCATCGAAAGCCGAGGATTGATGGGTCTGACCTCCAATCCGTCGATTTTCGAGAAGGCGATCGTCGGCAATGAAATTTACGACGCCGATATCGAAGCGGGAATAAAAGCGGGTAAATCCGTAGAAGAAATTTACGAATCTTTGGTATTTGAAGATATTCGCAACGCCTGCGATGTGTTTCGCCCCATCTACGAGAAAACCGATGGACTCGATGGATATGTCAGCATTGAATTGCCGCCGAATATCGCTCGGGATACAGAACAATCCATCGCCGAAGCCAAACGCTACTATCGCGAAATCGGGCGGGATAATGTGATGGTGAAAATCCCGGGCACGCCAGAAGGCTTAGCCGCCGTGGAAAAAGTGATTGCTGAAGGCATTAACGTAAACATTACCCTGCTGTTTTCCGTGCAAAGCTATGTAGATACAGCTTGGGCTTATATTCGCGGGTTAGAAGCGCGGGTGAAGGCGGGGAAAGATATTAGCAAGATTGCCTCGGTGGCGAGTTTCTTTATCAGTCGGATTGACGTGAAAATCGACGAGAAAATCGACGAGCAGCTCGAGCATGTCACTGAGCTGAATAAAAAGGCGAAACTGGAAGAAGTGAAAGGGAAAGTGGCGATCGCCAATGCCAAAATCGCCTATCAAAAATACAAAGAAATCATCGAGAGCGACGCTTGGCAAGCCTTAGCGGCAAAAGGAGCTAACCCGCAACGGCTCCTGTGGGCCTCCACTAGCACCAAAAACCCGGAATACAGCGACGTACTCTATGTAGACGAGCTGATTGGGTCGGATACGGTGAATACCATGCCCCCCTCCACCATCGAAGCTTGCGCGGATCATTGCCAGGTGGGCGGTAGTCGCATCGAAAGCGAGGTGGACAAAGCCTACAAGCTGATGGAAAGCTTGCCGGAAGTGGGCATCGACCTGGATGCAGTGATGAAAGAACTGCTCGAAGAAGGGATCGAAAAATTCATTCAGCCATTTGACTCCTTGATGAAATCTCTCGAAGAGAAAGTCAAGCAGTTAGCAGCGGCATAATCTACCCGATCGGTCATCAATGGGGAATCGGCTGGAGGTTTCACCTTCCCATTTCCCATTTTGCTGGCTGGATTTTACTCTCTCACATTATCGGTAAAGCACTTTTGGCGATCGCAACCACACAAGTCAATGGTAAAACTACTAGAAAATCCTCTGCGCGTTGGACTACAACAAGACCGCATCCCCGACCCCCAAATCCTGGTCATTTTTGGCGCGTCTGGGGACTTGACTCAGCGCAAGTTGGTGCCGGCGATTTATAAAATGAAGTTGGAACGCAAACTTCCCCCAGAACTGACCATTGTTGGGGTATCCCGCCGAGGCTGGAGTCACGATTTTTTCCGGGAACATTGTCGCGAAGGAGTGGAGGACTTTGGCGGCGGCATCGGCTCGCAAGCGTTGTGGGACGATTTCGCCAAAGGATTATTCTACTCTCCGGGCGATATCGATAAACCAGACAGCTACGACAAACTCAACTCCTTTTTAACCGAACTGGACGAACAACGAGGTACCCGGGGCAATCGGGTCTTTTACCTCTCTGTTGCTCCCCGGTTTTTCGCGGAAGCGTCGATGCAACTGGGAAAAGCGGGTATGCTCTCTGACCCGGAAAAACAACGGTTGGTGATTGAAAAACCCTTCGGTCACGACCTGGGTTCGGCACAGATGCTCAACCGGGTGGTGCAGCAGGTCTGTTCGGAAAAACAGGTGTACCGCATCGACCACTATCTGGGTAAGGAAACGGTGCAAAATCTGTTGGTCTTTCGGTTCGCTAATGCGATTTTTGAACCGTTGTGGAACCGTCAGTTTGTGGAATGCGTGCAAATTACGGTAGCCGAAACCGTGGGCCTGGAAGGTCGGGCGGGTTATTACGAATCTGCCGGCGCACTGCGGGATATGGTGCAAAACCACTTGATGCAGTTGTTTACCCTGACGGCGATGGAACCGCCGAATTCTCTGGATGCGGATAGCATTCGCAATGAAAAGGTGAAGGTGCTGGAAGCCGCTCATTTGGCGGATGTGGAAAACTTGGAGCGATCGGCGGTCCGGGGTCAGTATGCGGCGGGCTGGATGAAGGGTCAGCAGGTTCCGGGATATCGGGATGAGGAAGGGGTTGACCCGAATTCGACAACGCCGACTTATGCGGCGTTGAAGCTCAATATCGATAACTGGCGCTGGAAAGGGGTGCCTTTCTACATGCGGACGGGCAAGCGAATGCCGAAAAAGGTGACGGAAATTGCAATTATCTTCCGCGAAGTCCCGTTTCTGATGTTCCAGTCGGCGGCGAAACAAGCTAATCCTAATGTGCTGGCTTTGCGTATTCAGCCCAATGAAGGGATTTCGATGCGCTTTGAGGTGAAAACGCCGGGGAATTCTCTACGGACGCGATCGGTGGATATGGATTTCCGTTACGAAACGGCTTTCGGTGAGGCGAATACCGATGCCTACAGCCGTCTGCTGATTGACTGCATGTTAGGCGACCAAACGCTGTTTACTCGCTCTGATGAGGTGGAGGAGTCTTGGCGGGTGCTGACACCTGTGCTGCAAGTGTGGGATGCGCCGGCTCCTCCAGAAGTGATGCCGCTCTATGAGGCGGGCACTTGGGAACCGGTGGAAGCGGAGTTGTTGCTCAATCGTAACGGTCATCGCTGGCGCAGACTCTAGGCGCTTTGCTTGGCTTGATTCTGTGCGTCTATTCTCATCAAAACACTCACGATTAAATCTATACAATCAATATGGCTACTCCAATTGTTGCTCTGCAAAAACCCAAGGATATTTCTCTCGATGAAATCGAGGCGGAACTGAGTCGCATCTGGCATACGGAAAATGAGGGGAAGACCGCTCCAGTTGCCACCCGTGCGGCGACGTTTAGTATGGTGGTTTACGAACCGGAGGAATTTCAGCAGTTATTGGCGGCGCTGGGATTCTATGATGGCCCGATTGATGGCTTTCATGGCTCAAAAACTAAGGCGGCGGTCCGCGAGGCTCAGAAAACTTACGATCTGCGGGTCACGGGTCGGGTCGGTCCGAATACGTTGCACAAGTTGCGCGAAGAGTACGCGAAGCTTCCCCCCGAAAAGACGCAATTCTCGAATCTGAATGCGCGCGGATTTAGCGTCAGCGAGGCGATCGCTTCTCAAAATCCTTGCCGCATCATCACCCTCTGTCCGATCCTCGGTGAAGATGAAGGGGTCACGGCTCAAGTCTCTGCCTATTGCCCCCTGCAAAAAAGCAGCAATCTGGTCTGCTGCGAATATATTACCTTGCGCGGGACTAAGGAGGCTCTGGAACGAGTTGGGGATCTGGTGTCTTCTCTGATGATTCCGGAGTTGCCTAAGTTTGTCTGGTGGAAGGCGACGCCGAATCCAGAACAGGAGTTGTTCCAACACTTGGTCAATTCTTGCAATTGCATTATTATGGATTCTTGCTATTTCAGCGATCCGGAGTCGGAATTTCTCAAGATGCACGAGCTAATCGAGGAAGAAACTTATGTGGCGGATTTGAATTGGCACCGCCTCAGTTCTTGGCAGGAATTGACTGCTTCTGCTTTCGATCCCCCGGAACGTCGCGCGTCTTTGGTGGAACTCGATCGCGTGACGATTGACTACGAAAAGGGCAATGCGGCGCAAGCGTTGCTGTTTCTCGGTTGGCTGGCTTCTCGCTTGGGTTGGAAACCTGTGTCTTACACGGAGGAAGATGGGGATTACGATATCAAGCGGGTGAAGTTCACAGGTCCGGGCGATCGCCAGATTGAGGCGGAGTTGGCTGCTATCCCTACCGCTGATTGGGGCGAAATTCCCGGGGATTTGGTGGGTCTGCGTCTGCTCTCTACCAATTGCAATGCTAACTGTTGCACGATTTTATGCTCGGAAACCACCGGCTGCATGCGCATGGAAGCCGGCGGTAGCGCCCAAAACTGCCGCACGGAACAGGTGACTCCCCTCACTGACCAAAAGGCGGAATATCTCCTCTCTCAGCAGCTACAGCGCTGGGGTCGCGATATCCTCTTTGAAGAATCTCTCTCCCTGGCCAGCGAGATTCTCAAGTTGCGCCATCGCGCTTAACTTCGTTACCGCATCTTCCCATAACTTAGTCCGCCCGCGCAGCTAAGTTCCCTACCCGTGGCTTTCCCCTGCCAGGGAATCAATTCCCTGGCCTACCCCCCCCCACTCTCGCGTTGTCGTACTCCTTGCCCACCCGCTTTTGCAATGCATAAATTGCTTTTGTTTTATGGGTTGGCCTAGGTATTAATTATACGCGATCGCCCACTTTTTTGTCAACCCCCTACCCTTTTCTAGGGCCCAACCCCCATTAACCCTGGCCGGGAGAGTTGCACAATCGCGCGGGAAATCCCACCGCCCCATGAGGATAATCGTTAGGGAATTCGGCCATAGTGCAATCAAAGCATTGCACAAACGTCCTGGTTGAGCCTACGGTTTCATTGTACGCGATCGCCCACTTTTTTGTCAACCCCCACCCTCTGAAACCAACCGGTTCGCATTAATTTTCGGGGAAGTCGGGTGGATTGTGTTGCCAACTCCACCTCTAAGATTGAAATGAAATATCGAGAGCTGTGGATTCTTTAAACAGGGCGAGAATGATTGCCCCTCATTTTAACCGGGACGCCGCAGGTGTCCCACGCGGGGACTGGCTGCTGCGCTTAAATCCCTTTTTACCAAAACCCTCGAGTGGTGTCAAGCCCATCGCCTTGTCAGAAGCGAGATCCGCCCCTCTACCTGTAAAGTTTTGCAAACATCCGCCAGTTGAGCGCATAAAAATCAGGGTTTTCCCCACAGAAATAAAAGGAAGGGTTCGCGAGTTCCGGAATTTCAGACATCCGGATCCAGAAGGGGACTTCCACTGGCGTACAGATCGGGTAGGAATTATGAAAAAGGGTGAACCAGAAAGCTGGATGCACTCGAGCTTTGAAACCCACGGGTTGAGCGCGCAAATCGAGAACATACAAGGGGGAGGGCTAGGGCAATGGTGTGGCAAAACTAAAGGTTGCAACCGAGCAGATCGCGATTGGAACCTGATTATTCCCAGTGCTTTTGTCGGCGCAATAGTGGGTTTGCTGGTATTAGGAGGAAATTTCTATCGTGAAAATACCAGCCCGTTGCATCAGTTGATTGCCCTTGCCAGCATCGAACAACCTTCACTGTTCCATCATACTCCACCGATGGAGGAAGAAGACTCAGAGGATTTGCTTCCCACGCGATAGGCGATCGCGGTGCAAGTGGCGTCACCGAAACCACCCGGGGCGCGGCCCACCGGGCAACTTCCATCCGCACCCTAACTGATGGGAAACGCAGGGATTGTGTTGAGGATGCAGGGGGAATTACACTGCCACAATAATAGCTATCTAGGCGATCCACCCTGTACGACCCCAGTGTTATGCCCTGGGGTCGTTACTTTTTCCCTAAATATGGGGGGTATCGTGTTTGCACCATTCCCACATCAGCCAAATTGCTGATTTAGATTCAGCTATTTTGCGGATGGAACATCCAGGCAAAACCGCCGAAAATAAATATAGCGCAAGAGGAGAAAAAATTTTGTGTCACCCCAGTTTTATCCACTGGGGTTTTATTCCATTTCGCAAGTGAGTGAGGAAGTTTGAGTCTTCCACTGCGCCTATAGCCTTGAATTTGACAATATTCAAGATGGTATTGCATGCAGCAGAGGTGAGAATCTCCTCTTGCCTGTTTTGGGTTCCGCCCTGGATTGTTTCATCGGGAATATTTGCCAGGGTAGGTTTATCGGTAGGGCGGATTTATCGATATTATCGGTCCGGGGACTAACATTTTGACAAACCCGCCCCTGAAAAAGGTTCGGAACCGACAGACAGGGGTGCCAGGTGGAGTTTCTTGGGGGTAACTTACCGGTTCGTATAAAAAAACTCGGTTGAGATTAGGCCGGTTCGAGCGCACTTTTTGACAAGCAGGGACTATGGCATACCTCCGATCCGTTTCGAGTGAGGGCGATCGCGCTTATCCCATCGCCAAAACATCTGCAGAGACGGTTTCAAACTGACCGGCCAATCCAAACGGAACGCCGATATCTATCACTACACCTAAAATCTCGTTTGTAGATTTCAGTTGCAAGATAGCGTCATTCACCCCATTATTATTGACATCGAGGACGCCGAGATAGTTAATATCGTTTTCGGTCAATCCATCGGTCAGACCGATTTTGTCTCCTTCAGCGAGATTAAAGTCAGTAATCCAATCGGCATACTCGTTTTGCACCACACCTTCCACGGTACTCGATCGCAGGACGAAGACATCTGCACCCGCACCTCCAGTGAGCAGATCCGCGCCAAAATCGCCAATTAACACATCATTGCCGGCGTCGCCGAATAAATAGTCGTTATCGCGACCCCCGCGAACCATATCGTTGCCATTTCCGCCATAGACCAGATCGCTACCGTGATTGCCATTGAGGATATCGTCCCCCTCGTCTCCCAACACTTCATCGTTATTTTTGCCCCCGCGCAGGTAGTCATTCCCGTTGTTTCCGTAGAGGCGATCGCGACCTTGATTGCCATTCATGGTTTCCCCATCTGGCGAACCGAGAATCACATCATCCCCCCCCAGGGCCCGCAATCCCATTGCCGATCCGTTCAGCGCCCCAGGGGTCAGTTGAACCAAGTCCGGAGTGCTGGCGTTGGCGGTTAAGTCAAAAAACCCTTCCATATAGAATGGGTTGTTTTCCGGCGCAACCGGCGATTCTGAGGTGGGAGTCGCGCTGGTAGGACGTGCAGAGAGATTGGGAATGTTGATGTCAATGGGTACCCCATTCAGGTACGGATCGCCAAACACTTGCGTCCAGTAGTGGTTGAGATTCTTCTCGCCAGTATCGTTTTCCAGGAAATAATATCCGATGCCAATGTCTTCAAATTCTGGCTTGAGGATGTTCTCCCGGTGTTGCGGACTTTCCATCCATCCGGCGACCACTTCTTCTGGCGTGGTTTGACCGGCAGCCACATTTTCCCCCACAAGCTGTAATATATAGTCCTGCCGGCCTACGCGATCGCCCACCAGAGACCCATCACTTCCACTATGACCCACAAAATCATTTAAGGCCATACTGGTGCTATGTTCGAGGGCGGCTTCCGATAACTCGGCGTTTAAGGTCAGCGGCGATAAACCTTGCTTCGCCCGTTCTTGATTCGTTAGTTCTACCACGCGATTGACAAACTCTTGACTCATCTTTCGACTCCTTGTGTCGCGATAATATTTGACTCGATGCAGCTTGTCGTTAGCCTGCTGTATGTTAGTGGGGGGATTGTCCCTCGACTATGCAGGTTACATTGTCGGAATTTTTCTTCCGACATACTTGTTCGATTGTTTACCCTCGGTTCTCGGCGAGAATACTGTCTCCCGACTATTTATTGTGGCCAGAGGACTTTTCTGGCGGCGGATGGAACTGACAGAAACACGCTATACGGAGCGATCGCCTCCCCTCTCCATGTAGACAATTCACCTGCGCCCCCAATTGGCTATCACCGCTACTTGTGGGGGTTGGAAATCGCTTGGCAAACAAACCGTCCCTGTCATTACGGTAGTTCTAGAGAGGAATTGACCTTTTTTATCCATTTCCATCGGCGCTTTGATTTGAGAACGAGTGACATCCGAGTGTGCAAAGGGAACTCCCGCGAGGTCGCTCGCGTCTGGAAACTCGATTGACCCTCGCCTCATAAACTTATGGGTAATA
This sequence comes from Phormidium sp. CCY1219, assembly GCF_055795085.1. Taxonomy (NCBI): domain Bacteria; kingdom Bacillati; phylum Cyanobacteriota; class Cyanophyceae; order Oscillatoriales; family Oscillatoriaceae; genus Phormidium; species Phormidium sp. CCY1219. Next base: position 16,684 of record NZ_JAYFEQ010000384.1, read on the forward strand.
TACCTAATTTAACCCCAATCCCCCTCTCTGTCAATTACAAATTGTAAAGCTTTGGTGAAATTATAGATAAAAGTGAAGGGCGGGCAGGAAGCAAAGCCGAACATCACTTAAATTTCTCCCCTACAGCGATCGCGATCGCGTGATTTTGCGATCGGTGTCACCGCAAAACATATAACTTCATGCATGTCTTTCCTCCCCTACCTCCCATCGCAGTGGATCGCCCTCCTGTAAGCCCTAGCAGATGCGCCCACCCCGTGGAATCAACCTCTACAGAAGAACAACCCTCGTCCTTATCGTCCCAAATTGCTAGCTGGAGTGAGGAGATATCGTACTCCCTCACTCCAGCAGTCTAACCCTAAACTAGAGGGGAAACCAGACGGCCAAAAAATAGACCGGCCAGCGGACCGGTTTTCCGTGAGAGAAAGGACAGACCCCATGTAACGGTTAGCCCCTCCTCTCGCCTCGCCCACCAGATTAAACGCTAACTGTCAATTCCCAACGATTCAGCTTGCCCGTATCCTCGGGAACGCCATCCACCACCCATAGCTGCCAAGTTCCCTGGGCGGGTTGATGAAACAACTGACGTAACGTCGGCGTAGTATGGAGAGAATAAGTCCTCTGCAAGCGCGTTTTATTCCCCAAGGTGCGACTTTGCAGTTGCACCATTTTACCGTTTGGGGCAATTAGATAGAGTTCCACATCCCCCAGGTAATTGTGTTCGAGATCCAGGCTAACGCGGATATCGCAAACCGGACTCCCATCGCCTAGGATAATCTCACTCCGCAATCCCCCGCGATCGCCCTTGCCAAACAGATTAAACGGAAACAGGCTGTTGTTCCCTTCTTGATAGTCCGGAATCTCCTGCGATCGCGACTGCGTTTCGCTCAAAAGGCGCGTGACGCGCAGGGGAACCGCAAACAACCGCTGTGCCCGCCGCACCGCATTATAAGCATTCACCTTACCATATCCGAACCATTGGGAATGACCTTGGCGATCGTAACTCCCCAAGCGCATCCCCAACTGCGGATCCGGATCCGGGTCGATAATTTTATCCGCACTTTGCTGCAAAATCTGCTTCACTTCCGCCGCCGTCAAATCGGGATTCACCGACAACACCAACGCCGCTACCCCCGCTACCACCGGGCAAGCGCTAGAAGTCCCGCCAAAATAAGGCGTGTAATCCCCAGCATCATAGCCACTAGATCCGACCCGATCCGTGGTAAATACCCCCAACCCGGACAAATACTCCTGAATTTCCGGCGGCGTATTCACAGGCCCGGTTTCCTGCAACCACATCCCCGGCGGCGCATTATTGCTGGGCGCGCAAACCGAAATCGAATTGCCCCAATTACTATATGCTGCTTTCTTGTTCAAACTGGTGCATGCCGAAACCGCGATCGCATCCGGATGAACCGCAAACCCGCTCAACCATTTCGTCTGGCCTTTCAATACATCATTCGGCCAGCCGCTTTCTTCTACCGTACCATTGGTGGGACGGTTCGCATTCCCCGCCGCAAACACGATCGCGCAACCTTTACCATTGCGCCCTTGCGTCGCCGCCCGGGTAATCGCCGCCCGCTGGCGCAAGGACAGGGGAAAATACACCGCCGAAGCGCCCCAACTACAAGAAATCACCGACGCGCCTTTCGTCACCGCCCAATCAAAAATTTGCTCGATGGAGTCATCATCCAAATAGCCAGTGGTCCGGATGGGCATCAAGGCACATCCCGGCGCAACCCCCACAATACCGCTACCGTTTTCTTCCGCTACCGCAACCCCGGCGCAGGAGGTTCCGTGATTATCGGAATCTTCTTCCGGTAAGGGCAAAAAGTCTTTTCCTTTGAAGTCTCGCGGGGCAACAATTTTACCCGCGCCTTTAAAATCCGGATGGTTCAAATCAATCGAGTCGTCCGTAATCGCCACTACCACGGACCGAATCCCCCGGGTAATATCCCACGCTTTTTGCGCGCTGATATGGGAATTGAGCGCCAGGTTCGATCCGCCATCGTGGTGCAGATACCATTGTTTGTGGTAGTGGGTGGCCCGTGGCCGATAGTGGGGTTGGGTGGTGAAAATAATATTGGGTTCCGCCGTTAGAATGTCTGGGTGTCGCATCAGGCGATTGGCAATTTTCACCGGATTTTCGGTGGCGTCGCGTCGAACCACTGCTACAAAGGTGTTGGGAATGCCCGCAACCGATTTGTTGAGGGTGAGTCCCACCTCAGTGGCGATCGCCTCCCGTTGCGCTTCTTCCACCGATGTGCTAAATTGAATCGTAACCTCATCGCTGAGGTACACCAACATTCCCGGGTTATTTTTTACCCCATACAGGTGACTGGCAAAGGCAACTTCTTCTAATCCCCGCGCCGCCTGCATGGCAGATTCTAGCTCGGCGGGGTCTACGGTAAATTCTTCCAGTTTGCTGTTGGGAACTCGCTGTTTGTGGGTTGCGGGAATTTGGTTCAACCACTCCGGGTAGGCGGTTGGATCTACCGGACGGACGGTGAAGCGATCGCTGACTTTCACCAGCAGCAATTCTTCCCCCCCTCGCTGTAAAACAATGCCGAGGTTTTCATCGGAAACGCCGACGCCCGCCATATCGGTTGCAGAATTATCGGGCAATTTAACCGGTTCTCTCATCGAGTTGATTCCTGTTTGTGTCGTCAGTTGGCTAATAGCCCTTATTCATTTGCTCAGTGGATAAATCAGTAATATCCCATCTTCCAGTTATCCAGTTGTCCCGGATTGCAATTCTCCAAAAAAATTCCGTTTCAAGCCGCTGAAAAAGTTGTCTCCCCTCTTGACAAAAAAAAGGGGCATCGGCTATAATCAGACCGTGGCGGCAGGCAGGACTTATGC
>NZ_JAYFEQ010000385.1:0-419 GCF_055795085.1 Phormidium sp. CCY1219
ACCAGAGAGCTGGTCACGAGAGAACCGTGCATGGCGCTGAACAGCGCACCACCGAACACGCCAGCCACACCCAACATGTGGAAGGGGTGCATCAGGATGTTGTGCTCGGCTTGGAACACCAACATGAAGTTGAAGGTTCCCGAGATGCCCAGAGGCATGCCATCAGAGAAAGAACCTTGGCCGATGGGGTAGATCAGGAACACTGCGGTAGCCGCAGCCACGGGGGCAGAGTAAGCGACGCAGATCCAAGGACGCATCCCCAAGCGGTAGGAGAGTTCCCACTCGCGGCCCATGTAGCAGAACACGCCAATCAGGAAGTGGAAAATCACTAACTGATAGGGGCCGCCGTTGTAGAGCCACTCATCGAGAGAAGCCGCTTCCCAGATGGGATACAGGTGCAGACCGATCGCGTTAGAAGA
>NZ_JAYFEQ010000386.1:0-419 GCF_055795085.1 Phormidium sp. CCY1219
ACCAGAGAGCTGGTCACGAGAGAACCGTGCATGGCGCTGAACAGCGCACCACCGAACACGCCAGCCACACCCAACATATGGAAGGGGTGCATCAGGATGTTGTGCTCGGCTTGGAACACCAACATGAAGTTGAAGGTTCCAGAGATGCCCAGAGGCATGCCATCAGAGAAAGAACCTTGGCCGATGGGGTAGATCAGGAACACTGCGGTAGCAGCAGCAACCGGAGCGCTGTAAGCGACGCAGATCCAAGGACGCATCCCCAAGCGGTAGGACAGTTCCCACTCGCGGCCCATGTAGCAGAACACGCCAATCAGGAAGTGGAAAATCACTAACTGATAGGGACCGCCGTTGTAGAGCCACTCATCGAGAGAAGCCGCTTCCCAGATGGGATACAGGTGCAGACCGATCGCGTTAGAAGA
>NZ_JAYFEQ010000387.1:0-11053 GCF_055795085.1 Phormidium sp. CCY1219
TGTTCTGGGGTGGAATTGTCGGAATTTTCGGTTTGTTCTGACTCGGTAGGTTGTTCTGGGGTGGAATTGTCGGAATTGTCGGTTTGTTCTGACTCGCTGGCGGTGTCGTTCTCGGAATTGTCGGAATTGTCGGTTTGTTCTGACTCGCTGGCGGTGTCGTTTTCGGAATTGTCGGAATTGTCGGTTTGTTCTGACTCGCTGGCGGTGTCGTTTTCGGCATTGTCGCTTTCTTCGGATTGTGCGGGTTGTTCGGTGGGAATGGCACTGAGTTGAATGGAAGGTTGGGATAAAGTTTGTCCGGTGGTCAAGGTGTCGCCGGATCCGGTGGTGATGGCGGCAGTAGTGCCGTTAGAGAGGGTGCCATCTTGATTGGCGTCGCCGATTTCAAAGGTGGTTTCGCCGTGACGGATAGCGATCGCGCCGCCTTCGGTTGCTGCTGTGGAGATACTTGCTTCCACGCCATTTTTGGCGGTAAAAGAGCCGATCGCCCGTACTGCACCGGTGGTTTCGATCGCCACATTGCCGCCTTGGGTTTCGCCTTCGGCGTTAATCGAGGTGATTTCGATATCGTTGCGATTGCTTGTGAGGGTGACATCGCCGCCCTTCCCGATGGTGGAATCGGTGGCGATCGCCTCACTGGAAATCCCGCTTTCTGCCCGCACCCCCACATCACCGCCATCGCCACTATCGGAGGAACTGTTTAAATTGCCCGTGGTAATCTGACTGGTTTGGCTATCGAGTTCGATATTGCCACCGGGAGTGCGGATGTCTGCACTGCTGACGGATCCGCCCCCGGAAATTTGGACGCGCTCACCTCGGGTTTGCAGAGACTCCCGCAGGTTGGCGGTACCGGTGGCGGCGATCGCAATTTCGCCCTCGGCGACTACCCGGGAATGAAAGGAGATATTGTTGCCGCGAACGGACAAACGGGCCAAAGGAGTTTCGTTGCCGATGCTTTCTTCTATTACCACATCACCTGCGCCGGTGTCAAGAGATAGGGGAAAATTGCCGTTAATGGTACCGGTGATGGTGAGATTGCCCCCGGTATCGGCGGGGGAATCGGCGGTGAGGGTGCGAAATGTCCGACTGTCGGTGAGGGCGATCGGCCCATCGAGGCGAATGTAGTTATCCTTGGTGGTGAGATTGCCGGGAGTGATGGAATCGGGGGCGGTTAAAGAAATGGAGCCACCGGTTTGGGAGGTAGAAGAGGCATCCAGGGATTGGGTAGCGATCGCGCCATTGAGACTGGTGAGGGAGATATTGCCGCCTTGGGACGCGATCGCCTCCGCCTGCAGATTCTCGCCACTGGTGAGGGAGATATTGCCGCCCTGGGACGCGATCGGCCCTGTTTGAATCTCCCGGGTTGCTCTAGCGGTGAGGGGAGTTTCCGACGCCTCCAGGGTTAGGTCTCCCACGAGAATATTGCTCTCGGAATCGAGACTTAATTCGGTTGAGGGAGACTCGCCAGTGGTGGAAGTCTCCGATGCGGTGATTTCAATGTCACCGGTCTGGATTTTACCATCGGTCTCAATTTTCAGGGACACGCCACTATAGTCCCCGCCGATGGCATCGCCTTGGGCGTTGAGGGTGAGTCCATCTGCACTGGTGAAGGCGGTGGGATTTGAGGAAGTATCGAGAATCGAAAGATGACCGCCACTGTGGAAAACCCCATTCAGGGCAATGATGCCATCGCTGAAAAAGCTTAAATTGCCCTGGGTTTGCCACTGGGACTGGGAGTGGTTGGACAGATCGATTTCGATTCCATTAGCGGCGCGAATCTCCACATTGCCCCCGGCGTCTAGTTGCAGGGGATGGGCTTCGCTATCGTGGAATTGCACGGTTTCCTCGGCGTCTAGGGTCAGATTGCCATCGATATGCAGTTGACTCTCGCCGATCGCGATTTCGCCGCGAGAGCGAATGGTGGCACTGCCCGCCCCCGCCTCCATTTCTTGCAACTGCACTGTTTCCGTCGCTTCTAGGTGTAAGATGCCGTCAGTTTGCACGTCGCTGGCGAGGGCGATGAGGCGATCGCGCCCTAAAACAATGCCGGTACTCGCCGTCATCTCATTGGTGGTCACCACATCCCCGGCGGAAATTTCCATCCCAGAACCGCTCAGGGTCAAGGTGCCATCCTCGTTTTGTTGCACTTGCGTGGCATGAGTTCCCCCCGGGCCGGTGAGCAATTGAGGCAGAGAACGCGGTTCGATAGGGAAGCCTTGGTTGGGGTTTTGGCGGATTCCTTCCCAGTTATAGTTTTCCACCTCCAAGCTCAGCAGATGTCCGGTTTGGCTAATTCGCACCAAACTCTCTCCCGGAACTGCAGCAACGGTGATATGTCCCCCTGCGGAGAGGGTGCCGAAATTGAGAATCGTGCCCGCGAGCAAGGTTAAGTCTTGTCCTTGTCCCACGGATAGGTTTCCGGCGTTGAGAATTGTCCCCGGTTCGGGCATGGTAAAGGCAAAACGATTGGGGGTGCCGATTAAATCGGCGTAGTTATGTTCTCCGCTGGCATAAAACCAGCGCACCCCCAAGGATTCTTGTAATCCGATGCGATCGGCGGTGGTAGCCATAAACGATCCGGGTACATTTAAACTGGCTCCCGAACCGAAGACGATACCTGCCGGGTTCATTAAAAATAAGTTAGAATTGCCCCCGGTGAGTTTAATTAAACCATTAATAATTGAAGGGTCGCCGCCGTTGATGCGACCGAGAATATTCTCAATATTGGGATGCGAGACAAAGTTGGCGATTTGATTTTCGTTTAGGCCAAATTGCTCGAAACTATGGAAGAGATTCGCCCCATTGTCCGATTGTTTGCCGCCGGTAATTTCCAACTCGTTCCCATTTTGGGTAACGCTGGTGTTCGTATCGCCGTTGGGAACAATGGGTTGCGATCGCGTCGGTTTGATGGTTGCGGTTAGGGCGATCGCCAGGGTCGCCAGCCACAACAGGTAATAGATGCAACTCGTTTGTGATGGCATGGATTTTATCTTGGTTTTGAACTGAGCGGCTTTGGGAGAAGAAGGCGCGACTCAACAAAGGAAGTTTATCTGAGAATCGGGGGGTGGCTGGGGCATCACGGGGGCTTTTCGATCGCCCCATTAGTTTGCTTGCGCCTGTCAATCCGAATATCTCATGCAAAACCGGAACCCTAAACAAAGCGGTTGGATTTTGAAATGCGATCGCTTCCGACCGCTAAAAAGAATTGTTCAACCTCGTGAGGGATTGTTTGGTTTTCCTTCGAGCAAAACTCGAGGGAGTAAAAGGGGTTCTCCGTTGTTCCAGTTGAGCGGGGGATTTTCCGAGGGAGACATCGCCCCTAGTGGTTTGGGGTGGAAATCCGGGTGGGATTGATTCAACCCAAGCAGGCGGGGGATCGGAACTTCTCTTCTATTCTACCCTAGGCGACAGCTCTAGCTGAGGCTGCGATCGGCGTCACACTTTTCTGTGCAGTTTTCTCAGCGCTTGTTAAGTCTTGATTAATTTTTATTTTGGCATCGCTTTAACAGATGGCAATTGAGAATCACGTTTCAATTGGGTTTGACAATTATTGTAAATTTGCATTAACCTGTATAATTATTACCCAATCGATGGAAGGGTTATGGCCTAGGATTTGGAACGCGATCGGCAGTTCGAGTCAAGGTAGGGGTGAGGGGAAACCAGAGAATTTTTATCAGCAAATCGCCCAAAACATGAGAAAGAGTTCATCTTGGGGGCGAGAGTCAAGCCGAGGAAAAGGGCGATCGCCCGGCCAAAGCTTTACAAACTCTTCATAATTAAACCTACCCAATTTGCTGTCAATCCCGCATAACTAGATCTTAGGGGGTGACATCCCGCAGCCGAAAGTCGGTGTTTGGGGATTGCCCCGCCCCAAACCCCAGGGGAAGGCTAATCCCCAGCTTGTGAAGCCGCAGATTAGCCATTAGCAACCGGCAACTTGCCACAATTTATAAATTACGGTAATCAATCTCATGCCAGTGACAGTTCCATTTGTTGACCTCAATCTGCAACACCAACCGATCCAATCCCAGATCGAACAAGCCATTCAGGAGGTGTTGCACCGAGGAGATTTTATCTTAGGCCAAGCCCTGAGAGAATTTGAGAGTGAGTTTGCCAAGGCTTGTGGCGTGGAGCATGGGATTGGAGTGGCCTGCGGGACCGATGCGATCGCCTTGGGACTCAATGCCTGTGGCATCGGTCCGGGAGACGAAGTAATCTTACCGGCCAACACCTTTATTGCCACCCTCATCGGCGTCTTGCACGCGGGCGCTACCCCAATCCTGGTAGAGTGCGACCCAGACACCGCCTTACTCGACCTCAACGCCGCCGAAAAAGCCATCACCGCCAAAACCCGGGCGCTGTTGCCGGTGCATCTGTACGGGCAACTGGTTTCCCCCGCACAACTGCAAGACCTAGCCAATGCCCACAATTTGCTGATTTTTGAAGACGCCGCCCAAGCGCATCTCGCCCACCGAGAGGGAAAAACCGCCGGATCCGTGGGAATCGCTGCCGGGTTTAGTTTCTACCCCAGCAAAAATCTCGGTGCCTTTGGAGATGGGGGAATGGTGGTGACGCGAGATGAAGCCATTGCCACAAAAATGCGAACCTTGCGAAACTATGGCGCGCCCCAGAAATATCGCCACACCGAACTCGGAACCAACAGTCGTCTCGACACCATCCAGGCGGCGATTCTGAAAACCAAGTTACCCTATTTAAAAGACTGGAACCAAGCCAGATATGCTTGTGCCCAGCACTACGATGCCTTGCTCGAACCCTTGCAAGAGAAAGGAATCGTACCGATTCGCAACTGCAGCGGTTCCGGTCACGTTTATCATCTTTACGTGATTCGCGTCACCGACAAGTGCGCGATCGATAAAGCCACCTTCCAAGAAAAGCTGGCCTCCCTAGGGATTCAAAGCGGTATTCATTACCCCTTGCCTTGTCACCTGCAACCGGGATACCTGCATTTAGGGTACAAAAGCGGACAATTTCCCAACGCCGAAATGCTTTGCGAGCAGATTGTCTCCTTACCCATGTATCCGGGACTGCAAGAAACCCAAATCGAGCAAGTGGTTGATGCGATTAAATCCGCAGTTGATTGAGCGAAAAAAATCGAAGAACGCTCCTTTCTCCTTCCTTATTCCCCCTGTAACATCCACCCTTGAAAGAGGTTGAATCATGCAAATCGGGCGCAGATTACCCTTAGTCATCGAACGCAACTACATCTGGATTCTGATTGGAATTTTAGCGCTTCTCTACGCCCCATTAATTCTCCATTGGTACGATGGTTGGCTCAACAAAAGCATCAGCCTAGAACATGAATACTTCAGTCACGGATTGATTGGTTTGCCATTTGCCGCCTATATTGCTTGGAGCGACACTCGCAAGCGCTGGCATCGCTTAAGCGATCGCCCTCATCCTCTCGGTGCCCTCTTGCTCTTCATCGGGGGAGTATTCTATCTCACCGGATTGCCGGATTTCGTTAACTTATCCTTTCCCTTGGTACTCGCCGGCACTTGTTTGTGGCTCAAAGGATTGCCCGGATTAAAAGTAGAAGCCTTTCCCCTATTACTGGTATTACTTGCCACCCCCACAGAAGTACCTTATTTAATCGCTCCCTATACCCTACCGCTACAAAGTTTTATCGCAGGCTTTGCCGGCTTTATCCTTTCCCACTTAGGAATCAACGTCACCGTAGAAGGGATTTACCTGTTCGTGAATCAAAGAATCGTAGAAGTTGCCCCCCACTGTGCCGGATTAAAAATGCTACTAACCAGTCTTTATGTTGCCTTAATGTTACTGTACTGGACCGGGGCATTGGCATCGCGAAGCAAAACGATTCTGTTTTTAGGCAGTACCGTAGTGCTCAGCGTCTTCGGCAATATTATCCGCAATACCCTGCTGACCTTTTTTCACGGAACCAGTCAAGAACAGATTTTTCACTGGCTGCATGAAGGATGGGGAGGGGATTTGTACTCAGCTTGTATGTTAGGACTGTTAATTCCGTTACTCACGGGGATAGAATGGCTGGTGGACTATTTTGATGATGGTTCATCAGCCGAAATGTCTTAGTCGATGCGGGCGATCGCGCATCAAGAGTTGGGTGCCACCGTCACTAGACGCCGAGAAAAGAAAAACTCCATCAAGAGAATTTGGGTTATGTACCTGTCTAAATTACTGCACAATTATTCTTTACCCAGAGCGTTATTGCTGGGGTTTGCGATCGCGATTTTAGCAGTGGGAGCCGTTCCGGGGTATATTACGGGGAAATGGTCCTGGATGTCGCCACCGGAAGTGGCCAACCTGAAGCAAATCAAAACGATTCAGGAAAGCGGACTAGATATCCCGGGATGGAAAACGCTAAATCGTCAGATCCTCTCTGTGGGAGGTCAAAAATGGCTGCGTCAGGATGTGGAAAACCAGGAGGGATATCAAGCCATGCTGCTGCTGTTCAATCAAAAGGGCGCGATGGATCGGCCGCAGGTGGAATGGATGGATATTGATGGGTATTGGCGATGGACCACGGATTATTATGGTTCCCTGGAATTTACAGTGGAGAAAGACGATGTAATGCAGGGGTTAGAAGCTTCCCGCGATCGCTTACCGAAAAACATGGCGCAAACTGCGCGAGTCAAAGCATTGTTTTTCCGGAGTCGAAGCGATGGCCAAACTTTTGCAGTGGCGCAGTGGTATGCTTGGCCCACCGGGGGAAATGCCGCACCCGCGAGTTGGTTTTGGCGCGATCGCCTCGCCCAGTTCCAGCGCAATCGCATTCCCTGGGTTGCCGCCAGCATTATCCTGCCAATGGAACCCTTAGGAGACCTAGAAACCGTGCGACCCCGCGCCAAAGCACTGGGCAAACAAGTGCAAGCGGCATTGATGAGCGGCCCATTTTATGAGAAATTAAGCACTGAAAAGTCAGAATGAAGCAATAGAAAATTCAAAATCCGTGGCATAATTTGCTCCCGTGGAAAGGTTTTTTTAGCCGCAAGTGACTGTTAGTTAAAATCGGCAAATGGAGGAATTGTAAATCAAGAATTTAGCATGAATAATTAGAAAAATACTGGCGCTGCGCCAGCTTGCTTTTCGATTTTTTGCCCGTAGCAATTCGCTGTAGGTTTGGACGTGCAGATGTTGGACTTTTTCTTTCGCCGCAATTTTCAATTGATCGCCATTACCCTTGCCAGCCTTCATGGGGGAACCTCGACGTTAGCGATCGCCGCACTGTTGTGGAGTCTAGAGGCTCATCCACTAGCCTCCAGTGCCAGAGCGCAAACCCTGCCGGAAATTCCGCAGTCCCCGCCGCAACCTCCCCAGCAACCCGCAGCGGACAGCCCCAGGTCATCCACAGCGCCCACCACCTATTGCCCCACGGTGCAATCCATGCCAGCACCCGCCCTGCGCCAGGGGTTAGAATCTCCCGGTCCGGAACCCCTGCCCCCGAGACCCCCAGGAGCGATCGGGCAACCCCCGCCAGCGGTGGTACCACCCCCCACACCTCCCATACCCGCCGCACCAGCCACACCGCCACCGGATCTGCAATCCCCAAACGTCATTCCCGTAGCGCAGTTTCCGCCGCAAGTTTACACCCTCGCCCCTGGAGACCAAATCTTTATTGACGTTCAACCCTATCAAAACGTCACCGGCGCGCAAGCGCTCAACCCCCAAGGCAAAATCGTACTTCCCCTCATCGGGCCGGTGGACCTGCAGGGGCTAACCTTAGAGCAAGCCACGCAAACCCTGCAAACCGGGTTAAATGAGTTTTTAGTCGATCCGCGCGTCAACGTCACCTTAGTGGCGCAACGTCCGGTGAACCTCACCATCACCGGAGAAGTGACCCAACCCGGGTTTTATACCTTTCCCGCCCAAACCGCCCGCGTGACCGACGTTTTGGCCAACGTAGGCGGCACCACTCCCGCCGCCGATTTGGGATCCGTGTTGGTTCGGCGTCCCTTGGGGGATGGAAGGTTTTTGCAGCAACGGATAAACCTTCTGCAACCCCTGCAAGCCGGGAGTCCGCCGCCGAGGTTCTTGTTAGAAGATGGGGATATTCTGATCGTGCCGAAAATCGAGCTAACCCAGAGACAACCGGATAATTTAGTCGCGCGATCGCGTCTCTCCCCTCCGCAAGCAGTAGCTATCCGCGTGCTCGGCGAAGTCACCCGCCCGGGATTTTATAACCTGCCCCCCTCAGTAAATCCCGTGCAAGATGCCCTGGTATTAGCCGGCGGCTCTACCCCCACCGCCGACCTGAGAGCCGTGCGAGTGCGCCGCGTCCTCAGCAATGGTCGCATCAGCGAAGAAATCGTGGATCTGTACACCCCCCTGCTCACCGGCAGTGCCTTCCCCGATCTGCGCCTAGGCACCGGCGATGTGGTGATCGTGCCAAAACTGACTTTAGAACAAGCCCGCAACTATAACAGCACCGTCGTTTTCAATTCCACCTTAACCGCTCCCCAACCGGTGGCTATCACCGTCCTCGGCGAAGTCAGCCTTCCGGGGTTGCATGTGCTCGGTCCCTCGCCCAATCCGATTTCCACCGCCTTGCAAACCGCAGGCGGAAGTACCCCCGCCGCCGATTTGCGATCGGTGCGGGTGCGCCGCCTACTTCCCGACGGCAGGTTTAGCGAAGAAACGGTCAATCTGCTCGCGCCTTTGCAAAATGGCACCCCGTTCCCAGACCTGCGCCTGGGGAATGGTGATGTGGTGATCGTGCCCACCCAAGACTTAGAAGCCGCTAGAGAATACGACAATACCCTGGTCTCGAACTCCACCCTCGCCGCCAGACAACCCGTGTCGATTACGGTACTCGGAGAAGTGGCACAGCCCGGGTTCCACGTGCTGGCTCCCTCGCCGCGTCCGATTCCCACCGCCTTGCAAACCGCAGGCGGTGCGACCCCGGGGGCGGATTTGCGATCGCTGCGCGTCTGTCGCGTACTTCCCAATGGGCGGGTGAGCGAAGAAATTGTGGACCTCTACACCCCCCTGCAAACCGGCCAACCCCTCCCGGATCTGCGTCTCGGCAATGGCGACTTGGTAATCGTCCCCAAATTGTCCTTAAACGAACAGGGGGAATATAACAGCACGTTAGTCTCTGAATCCACCTTAGCCGCACCGCTTCCCGTGAATATCAGCGTCCTCGGAGAAGTGGCACAACCGGGATTTTATACCCTCCCTCCGTCACCCCGTCCCGTCGCCGATGCCTTGTTGCTCGCCGGGGGCATTAATTCCAGCGCCGATCTGCGGGAAATTCGCGTGCGCCGCGTGCTAGAAAATGGCACGGTAACGGAAGAAAATCTAGACCTGTACACCCCTCTGCAAACCGGCAAACCTCTCCCGGATCTGCGTTTGGCCAATGGAGATGTGTTGTTCGTGCCGAAGGTGGATAGCAGTACGGATGAATATTACGATCGCTTCTTGGTCTCGCGCTCTACCTTGGCCCAAGAGCAGATCCTCATCCGCATTTTAAGTTATCCTGGAGGAGGGATTAATGTGGTTCCCATCCGCAATGGCGCGACTTTTGCCGATATTGTCAATACCATTCCTCTCGCTACTGCGGATCTTGACAGCATCGCTTTGGTGCGCTTCGACCCGGAACAGGGGGAAGCCGTTACTCAAGAAATTAATGCCAAAGAGTTGCTGATGGGCGACCTTTCGCAAAATGTTCCCTTGCAAAATAACGATGTGATTGTCATCGGTCGCAATCTGGTTAGCAAAATCACCTATTCTCTCAATACCTTTACCCAACCTTTCCGGGATGTTCTCGGCTTTTTACTGTTTTTTGATTCTCTGCGCGATAGCGCTACTCTGTTATTTGGTCCTGGGGGCGATGATAATGATGATGAGAATAACTAACTGGACAAACTCTGGCAATAAATCTTTTAGCAGTGGTGGTGAAAAAATCAGAGGATTATCTATCGCAGGTTTTATTTGGGTGAAGTCCGTAATCAGAATTTGTCATTACCTCTCGGGCATCAAAACCGGGCAGTATTCATTGAGATTAAAAGCGCTATCAAGATTTGTTTAAAGAGTCAATGTATGGATTAAATAAACTCTTTTGCGCGTAATTTGCATCGATATTAGTTCAATAAAATCTTTAAATTGATTAAGGTGAATTATCATGGCTCCACCAATTCTCAAACGTTATTTTATCGCTTTTGGCAAATACAAATGGTTTGGATTTGCAGCGTTTATCCTGGCTGTGGGGGCATCGGGATTGGTGGCGATGCAGCCACCGCCATCGGTGAGCTATAGATCGAAAGGCGTGCTCGGTTATACGACCCCCTCGGTAATTTTTTCAAGTACGGGAAGTGAAATTCAAGAGCAGGGCAAACAACTGCCAGAAGAAATTCTTTTGGCGGAAAACGTGCTTGAAGCGGTGAGCGAAAAGGTGAATGAAAAGCCGAGGAACATCGGGAGGCGGGTTTCGCTGAAAAATCGCCCCGATAGGGGGATAGTCGAAATTGCCTATACCCACGAAACGCCCGAGAAAGCCCAGGCGATCGTCGAAGGGCTGATGGAAGCGATGATCGAGCAAAGCCGCCTCGTGAACACCCAGGCGTTGCGAAGGATGATCGAGGCGATCGAGAAAAGGGTGCCCGAGGCGCTCGAGGATCTCAGAACCGCAGAACAGGCCCTCGAAGAGTTTGAACGGGAAGAAGCGGTGCCGATTTTGGCGGCGAAAAGTGGGGGATTGGCGGGGGCGATCGTTGGGGCGCAAAACCAGCAAGAGCAATTGCAGCTACAGTTACAGGGAATTGAAGGACAAATTATCAGTTTGGAACAGCGCTTGGGAATGAGCGCCGATCAAGCCTATGTGTCGCAAGCGCTGAGTGCCGACCCGATTATCGCCCAGTTAAGAGCCTCTCTGCATCAAATCGAGTCCCAGCGGGAACTGCTGAGCAAAAATTTCCGGCCTCAACATCCGCAGATGATTGAATTGGAAAAGCAGGAAGAGGCTTATAATCAATTGCTCGAGTGCGATTCGTTCCCGCAAAAGTGGAGGGTAAATGCCCGAAACGTAAGCGGGGCAAGGAACACAGCCCCAAAAGGC
>NZ_JAYFEQ010000388.1:0-13412 GCF_055795085.1 Phormidium sp. CCY1219
AACCCAGATCTCAAAGGTCTCGGCCCAGAAGCCCGCGCCGTACCGCCTAAGCGGTCGGCGTCGGGAGTACGTCACAAAATAGCGCTACAGAAATTCTCGATCGGGCGAGTACGAAATCCCCCGGAATCCCCGATCGCCCCGCCCACAGAGGGCAATAAAAATCCCGGCAAAAACCTCGCCCCGCGCGCCGCCACTGCCACACCAAAAAAAACGGGAAAGCGGTCAGGAGATGTTAAAACCTCTGCTGACCGCTTCCCCGTTTTTTGTTAGAGTCGGAGCGGCGGGATTTGAACCCACGACCCCTACCACCCCAAGGTAGTGCGCTACCAAACTGCGCTACGCCCCGACAACGATTTACAATCATAGCACGAGATTTTTGCAGATGCAAGGGGTTTGCTAAAAAATTTTTAATCCTTTTGCGGCGCGCACCAATTCCGGCAGGGGGGCGGGGGGCCAACTGCACTCGCAGCGCCGTCCCCGATTGAGGATCAGGTGCAAGCGGTAGGCATCGGGATAGCCTTCCACTTCCATCCACAACCAGTCGCTTTCGGCTTCACAGGCGATTTTTTCTTCATCCATCAACTCATTCGCCATTTGAGTCATGGTGTGGGCAAGCTGACCCAACAAGCGACAAAAATCGTTTAACTCCTCTTCGGTGAGTTCGATCGCCCAGTCGTCGCCGCCGACTAATCCTTTAAATTCCGCCGCTTCTGGATCCCAGCCAATCCGCCACCCGGGTCCGCTTTTGATAATTCGATTCATGCTCGATGGTGCCCTGTTTGAAATTCGCGATAAATCCTTAATTGCAAAGGGATTAAAGTTTCAGTAAATCTGCATCTCCCGGTTCTGGGAGGGGTGCAGGGGAATCCGGTGCCCTGGGCGGTGGGGGTGTGTCTTCTGCTTCAGGGGCAGGGGAAGGTTCGATGTTGTCGTAGTTGGGATTAAAAATCGTCACCAGGACATAGATGAGTTCGTCGCGCTGCTGGCGGTTAAGCTGGGCGATCGCCGCGCGATCGCGTTCCAGTGGGTTTTCCTCCAACAGGTCGTATCCCGGATATTCCACCGGGTCGATCTCCTGATTTGCGCCTAAATAGTCTGCCAGGGTGAATTTCCAGTCCAAGCGGAACATGGGCAGGCGATTTTTTACGAATAGGTGATAGGCGATTATCCGACTAGCGAGGGTATTGTCGGCATCCACTTCCCCGGTTTCTTTCTGAATGTAGTCATTTTCCCGGGGAAAATCGGGCAAGCGTTGGTACACTTGCCGCCAAGCTTCCCGAGGATCCCGGCGTCGCCGAGGCGGATCGGGAGCCACATCTTGGGCGATCGCCCGGGATGGGGCAAAGGGGGTCAAATGCCCTGGGGCAATGAAGTCCGACCCACCCCAGGTTAGACTGACCACGGTGACACAGAAGGCGGCGATCGGCCAAAACAGTTTTTTCGAGCGTTTTATCCACCGTTTCACTGTTCGCATTTTCCCCAAGTTTCGCGATCGCTTTTCCCTTCGATAGTCTATTCCCCGATAATTTCCGGTTGCGTCAGCTCATCGGACATTTCGATAATCGCTCGCATTACCGGCTTTAAAATCGGCTCGTCCCAACTGTCAAAGTCTTCATAGCGCCGACGTTTGGCTCGATTCGCCACTTGTACCGTAATCCGATATCGATTTGGTGCGGCATTAACCAAATCCTCTGCTCGTCGCATCAGATGCATGGGATCCAACGAACTTGATGAAGATGAACGCTTTTGCATAGAGTAGAGTGATTGGCGAGAGAACCTCTCTAGTTTATCAATTTGATTTGAAAGTGACCGCTTGGGCTTTTTGGATTTCACAGGCGATTGCTCCAGTATGGATTCGCTACCAGTCATTAACAGAATTTTATCGAATCGATGTATTTTGTTATATAAATGTAAAGAATTAATACAGTCACGCAGGGAGTTGAATTCGTAATGCAGGTCATGGCAACATCTTCTGAGCAGCGATTTCGTCGAGTCCTCAACCCGGCTCTCAAAATCGTGGCGTTAGGGGATAGCATCATTTACGGTTTTGGCGATCCCGTGGGCGGGGGTTGGGTGGAACGACTGCGACGGGAGTGGATGTTGCCCGACAGCGCCGGTCACGTACTTTACAATCTCGGGGTGCGCGGCGATCGCGTCTCGAAAGTCTCTATTCGCCTCGAACATGAATTTCGCAATCGCGGGGAACTGCGCAACCAAGTCCCGGATGCCATCATTCTCTCGGTGGGGGTCAACGATACGGCGCGTCTGGGACACAGCAGCGGGCGCAATTTCACCCCGTTTGACGCTTTTGGCCAAGAACTGGCTCATTTGCTCGATCGCGCTTTGGCGCTTTGCCCGGTGTTCTTCGTGGGCATGGCACCGGTGGATGAAAGCAAAATGCCGTTTTCCAATTGTTTGTACTTTACCCAGGCGGATCAGTATCGCTACAAAACCGCGACCCAACAAGCTTGCGAAGCACGCAACATTCCCTATCTCGATATTTTTGACCTGTGGTGCGATCGCGGGGAACAATGGTGGCGATCGCGTCTCGGAGACGATGGACTACACCCCAATGTGGCGGGTTATCAATCTTTACTCGCAGATGTACTCCACTGGCGTCCCTTCACCGAGTTAGTCGGCGTCGGCGAACCCTCCTACCAAGGGTAAGGGGTCAGAACATGTCCCCCGGCGTCGCTGTGGTAGCGCTCAGAAACCAGGAATCGCGCGCCAAATCCTGGAGACGCTATGAATCGCGTCTCTACAGCCACCTCCCTAGAGTCAGTAACCCGGTTTCTGGTCATGGGATGGGAAATCTATAAAAAATTGCTAAGGGTGCGGGCAATTCGCCAGATTTATGTTGATTACGGGTGGCGGCGATCGGCATCGCCAAGGGCAGCAAACCGAGGGGATATGCGACGGGGACAAGAAACCCGCCGCGATCGCGCGTCCCAACCTGCGAACAGTCCAATCACACACGAAAATACATTTGCAACCATGCTGGAGTTACTGAGTTCGGGTGTCTTATCCCTCTGGCTAGAGACGTTAGGGGTAAGCATTTCCCGCGAAGAGGCTATCGAGTTATTGGCAGGACCGGCGATTCCGGGACAGGTGTTCGCCACGATTCCCGATCCGCCCACAGAACGTCAGGTGCAAGACTATTTAGAGCAATTGCAGGCAAAAGGATTGTTGGCAGACACTCAGGGGGTCTGGGTGCAGTCGAGTCATCAACTGCTCGTCAATCATCGAGGGACCATTCCAGTGCCGGCAGCTTCGATTACCAAGGTGGCCACTTCTTTAGCAGCGGTGCTCACTTGGGGCCTCGACCATCAATTTAAAACCGAAATCAGCACCACGGGAACTCTCGAGGGAGGGGTCTTACAAGGAGATTTAATCCTTACCAACGGCAATGACCCGTTGTTTGTCTGGTCCTCGGCGATCGCGGTGGGAAATACCCTAAATCAAATGGGCATTCGTCGCGTCACCGGCAATTTGGTAATTGTGGACAATTTTTCGATGAATTTTGTCGAAGCGGACCCGCGTGCTAGTGGGGAATTGCTGAAAATTGCCTTGGATTCGAGCCAATGGACCCCCGAGGCACAAAAAGCCTATGAGAAAATGGCACCGGGTACCGCAAAACCCCAGGTGGCGATCGCAGGCAATATCGTGACCTCCAATGCACAATTGTCTGAGCAAACGGTATTGTTGCGCCATCATTCTCTCCCCTTGGCTGAGTTATTGCAACAGATGAATATTTACAGCAATAATGTGATGGCCGAGATGCTCGCTACGGCTTTGGGCGGCCCGCAAACCGTGCGCCAACTTGCTGCTGAGGCGGCGGGCGTCCCACGAGAGGAAATTCAGTTAATTAACGGATCCGGTTTGGGTCACGAAAATCAAATTTCCCCCCGGGCGGCAGTTTCGATGTTTATGGCGATTCAACGCTATTTGCAACCGCATGAAATGACCTTGGCTGACTTGTTTCCGGTTTCCGGACGCGATCGCGGCACGATGGATTATCGTCAAATTCCCCCCGGTTCGGTGGTGAAAACCGGCTCGTTATGGGATGTGAGCGCTCTGGCGGGGGTCCTTCCCACGCGGGATAAAGGCTGGATTTGGTTCGCCATTCTCAACCGAGGGGATTATCTCATGGGATTTCGCGATGCTCAAGATAAGCTGTTGCAGCAGTTATTGCAAGGATGGCAGACGTCGTTGCGTCCTCCCATGCCCCCGAAACCCTGGAATGCCGGCCAGGTGAATGCTCGCCCTCTAGATGCGGCGACTCGCACTGAAATTATATATAAAATGGGGGGATAGGGTAACGTTTGAGAATGGGCAGCTTTCACTCTAGGGTGGAGGATCGGGGGTCTTTTTCTCACTTAAAATCGGCGGTCGAGTTCATGTACCCTGAGATCCGGGGGAATCGCTGTGGTAAAAACAATTTTTTACAGCTATTCCTCCGGAGATTATATTCGCCCGAGTCGGTCGGCACAAGGGTTGCTGGGTTTGCTGGCTAGCTTCCCCTCGGCGGGGTGTGTTTTAACCAAAAATTTCCCTACTTTGCGGTGAAAGGGTGGCAGAGTGGGCGATGCCCACCCTCCCGGAAACGGGGATAGGATTTGGCGATCGCGCGCCGTGCTCACCGTATTATTCCTCATCAAACACCCAGCCTGCTTCCTCATCCCACACTTCGTCATCCTCTGGGCGCGCGATCGCCTCATCCCAGTCCGATCCTTCCATCTCTTCGCGCGCTTCTGTCTCCCTCGCGCTCGAAATGGACTCGATAGGGGCAAGATCGCTCGGGAGATAAACGGTAAACGTCGAACCCGCGCCCAATTCGCTTTCCACGAGCAAATCCCCACCCATGAACTGACATAAACTGCGACTGAGAGCCAGTCCCAGACCGGTACCGCCATATCGCCGGGTACGAGAAGAATCGACTTGGGTAAACGGCTCAAACAAATTATTCATTTGTCCTGCTGTCATGCCAATTCCGGTATCCCGGACGCGAAACGAGATCCAATTTTGACCCGTTTGTGTGGCACTCCCAAGCGCAGTGGGAGAGGAATTCAACACCTGGAAATTTGGTGCGGTTTCCCGCGCGATTTCCACCGCGATTTCCCCCTGTTCGGTAAACTTCGTGGCATTATCTACCAAATTCCACAACACATGCACCAATTTAGTGCGATCGGTGCAAATCGTTCCCACATCCTCTGCACCTTGCACGGTTAACCGATTATGATTTGTCACCAGTTTGTGTTCGATTCTCTCGAACACTTCCTCCATGAATTCAACTACCTCAAAGCAAGACACCTCTAACTCCATTTTGCCGATTTCTAGCTTCGAGTAATCCAAAATATCCCCGATCGCCATCAGCAAATCTTGACCGGCTTTATTAATACTCTGCAAATCTGCAACAAACTCTTCATCCTCAATGCCCAAATCTTTGGCATCTTCCTGTAGTAAATCGCTGTAACTAATAATCGTGGTCAAAGGGGTGCGAAGTTCGTGGCTCATATTCGCCAAAAACGCGCTTTTGGCTTGGTTTGCTGCTTCGGCTTCGGTTTTCGCCCGGTGCAGTTCGGCTTCAAAGCGCTTGTGTTCGGTAATATCTCGGGCAAAAATACAATTATACTCTTTTGAATTGACTTCAAAATAATTAATTGTAATTTCCACGGGAAATACATTTCCTTCTTTCGTGCGATGGCGAGATTCGAGTCGAACTGAACCGAATTCTTTAATTTCGTCCCAGTAGTCTTGCCAGACTTCCGGCGGTAAATCCGGGTGAATGTCATGCACGCTTAACGACAGCAATTCTTCCCGGGAATAATTTAAGGCCACACAAGCGGAATCATTTACATAGAAGAAGCGACCTTCTGGTGTCAGCCAAAATACCGAGTCGGCGGCGTTATTAATGGAAAATTCCAGCACATCTCGGGTTTCTTCGAGCTGCGTGCGGATGTGAATTTCATCTTGCAATTTGCCGATCGCTTCGGTTAAATCTTTCGTGCGTTCCTGCACCCGGCTTTCCAATCGTTCGTTGGCAATTTGCAGTTCGGCTTCGGCATTTTTGCGCTCGGTAATGTCAAATCCAACAAACACCGCTGCATTGCCTTGGTGATATTTTTGCGAGACTACTAAAAAATGCCGCGTCTGTCCGCCAACCGGCATCTGGATTTCCTGTCGCGCTTCTTTTACCGGATTGGCAAAAAATTGAGGCACTAATTGGTTAAACCGAGCAGACCCTTGTAAAAAGCCAATCCTTTTCCCCACAAAAGTGCCCGGTGCTTTATTGAAGGTTTTGGCTAAATATCCGTTAACGCCGAGATATTTTAAATCGGAGCTAAACCAAGAAATGCAGCCAGGTACGGCATCCAACACGGCTTGCAGTTGCTCGTTTGCCGATTCGAGTTCGGTTTGAGTTTTTAGGCGATCGTGGGTTTCCAAGGCTAAAGCAGTGTAATCGCCAATGGAAGCGGCAAAATTCTGTTCGCCTAACTTCCAGCGTCTCGGAGGGCCGAGATGTTCGCAGGATAAGAAGCCCACTAGCTGACCGCCGATGCGAATCGGTACGGTTAACATGGAGGAAATGCCCAAGGGACGCAGATATGACTCGGCAAATTCTTGGGTTCTCGGGTCGCTCAGGGCATTATTGGCGGCGATCGCCCGTTCCCCGTCTAAGGCGCGGAAATAATTCGGATAGTTTAGGGTGAGCAGAAAACTGCCGGCAGAATGATGACTCAGGTGGCGTTCGTACAGTTCGATGCTGCTAATTCGCGAGCGATCGTCGTTGTAGAGCCACACCCCTACTCGTTGCACCCCCAGGGTCTCGGCGGTGGCTTCCGTGATTTCTCGCAAGGCGGCTTTGAGATTTCCCCCGTTTTGCGTCTTGCTGCGGGCGAGTTCTACAAGCACTTCGCTTTGGCGGCGCAGTGCTCGTTCGTCGGTGTGGGAACGAGAGAGGGATGCACTGGGAGATGCCGGGGTGGGGGTTTCGATGGGGTCGGGAAGCGGCTGTTCTTGCGGTGTTCGCTCAGTGGCGATCGCGGATCTAACCTCTCGCAAAATCAGCAATCCGCCAATTTCACCCCCCGGGTTTCTCCAAGGATGTGCTTCCCATTTCACCGTTTCCATACCTTCGCCCACCGGATGCGGTTCTTCCCATTTTTCCACGGATCCGGCCAAACAGGCAGCTTGTACCTCGCGCCAGCGATCGCGAACCCTTTGCGGGTCTGTATGGTCTCGGGGGTGTTCTCTGTTGGCTCTCGATGGCTGTAGCATGGGCAAGAATTCGTAATGAGAGCACCCCAGAAGGGAAGGCGATGTCTGGTCAGGGTTTCCTGACCCAGGGGCAGGCTTGCGCTTTTGGGAATTCTCGGGGTTTGAGTTGGGAGGATGAAGGGGAAGGCTTCTCTCCTCTATCCCGCAGGCGATCGCCCATTGACGAGACATGACCAGGTAACGCATCTGGCGATCGACTATCGCCACTGCTCTAGGGACATTTTCTAAAAATACGGAAAACAGATCTCGATTTGCTTGAGAGTACATGGGACAGTTCCAACAGCTCTGTTAATCAGGATAAATCGGAGCATCTGACCGAGACGCAGCCTGCACCTGTCACTGTTGTAGCAAGGGATAAAATTTTTGACCGAATGCGAACTCACCCCTATGAGCGATCGCCACTTGGGGTGCTCCCCCATTCCCGGCTTTTCCCTTGCTGCTATAAATGCAATTATAACGCAAAATTCGTGGGGGCGTTGGTCTGCCCTTCCCCCCCACCTAACGGCAATCCTGCCGAATTTGCGAACTCGAACCCTTCTGCAGGCCGACTTTTGAAACCTTTTTTGATTTAAAGTTTACATTTCTAAACGGTTTGTCGCCCTAAACGTTAAGCTTTGTTGCAAAATGCGACGATCGGCGAAAGTAATGGTAACGTCTTATGAGTGGCAAGCGATAGCCGCAGATCCAGAAAGGAGAACACTTTGGCTTCAACTATGAATCGTTATCCATCCTGTTCAATTCGTGAAGACATCAGTGAGTACGTGGCGCATCTTCAGCTTCACATGACGTTACAAGCCCGCAATTTGGTGCCGACCCTCAACCCGGAAAGCGAGGATAGTCGAGCGCAACTGTTGCAACAAACTCAGGCGTTGTCTGAGAAGCAAGTCTCTCGACAACCCATCGAGTTGTCTGAATGAACCCCAGCGGCGTTGCCGAATAAAATTTAATGAATTTCAAAATCGGAGCTTGACAGCTCTGATTTTTTATGCTTTTACAGCCGATTCCAGCCACAGATCTCAGCAGCACTGACCCACGAATTCTCTATCTGAGCATCCCTGGCGAAGCTGGCGATCGCGCCCGATCCACTAGGGGCACGCCGATTGTGGTGGTGTGAATCCAGGGCATGGGAATGTTCCTATCATCGCGCCAGCGCAGCGATCGGCTTGCCCGATTAATGTTGTCCGTCTAACGTGGTTCGATTGTCCAACCAATCGAAAATCCGTTCGAGCTGTTCGAGAGAAACTAGCCCATATTGCCACAAAATCATCGGTAGCGGACCGACATTTTGCTCGCAATAGCGCTGCGCCATCTCGATAGAAGACGGTGAAATGGCGAGTTCTTCTTGTAAAAATCGAATCAGTTGGGGATAATTGTTATAGAGTTTCACGGCTAATTTTGTTAACGAATGATGAGCTGAAGTTAATAATGATTTTCATCCCTAAGAGGTGTGAAAAGCCTCTACCTCAGGGAAGGAAAGGTAGAGGGAGAAAAGGTAGATATTCTGTAACGGGGAAGGAGTTTGGCGCACCAGGTTTGACCGCTGTCAACCCCCCGGAGAAACGTTCTCGAAAGAAATCGCGCAACCGCCACGAAATCCCCGCAAACACTAACGATCGCTTTCGCTGAAGTCGAACGAGTGAATACTGACGAGAATCAATCCTCGGGGTTTCGCCCTATAGCCACTACAACGGCTTTGTTTGGCGATCGCGGCGCTACGGATCCACCAGCGGCTCCGAACGAATAGTCCGATCGACATTTAAACTACAGCAAATCCCGCTCGACTCTTAAAAAGTCAGGGTCGGTAAGGGCGAGAATGGAAACCCCTGTCATTGATGTATGGAAAGGCAAATCTCTCCCTTGCACCAACAACCGCCCCACCGGGCATCCTTACATGGGATACAGGTGTCCATCCTCTGGGTGGAGTTTATTTTCGATCGCCCCCTCTTTGCCTCCAACAGCGCGATCGCGCGTCGCCGTGCCACGGTGCGGGGCCGCTGGTCAATGTTACGCTTCTGTCCTTTCCACCTGTACGGCTGTAACTGAGATCCGGCTATTTAACATCTTGGTTCTAAAGCCTGGAACTGGCAGCGTATCCCAGAGATTGAACGTTAACTTGTCGGCGTAACCTAGACCGAATTTGTCTCAGGCGGGTCAGGTGTTAGTACAAGCCCACCACTGAATTCCTGGGATTGGCTCCTACGGAGTTCCTGATACCACAGGCTGAAAGTTTCGGTGATTGGGTTTTGACTCACTCCCCACTGCAAGCAGAATTAGACCTTTATCCCTTGGGAAAAACCCCGCTCAGATAAAGGTCGCTCGAGAAGCTTAGCATATCAATGCGCCTCTGGCATCGATTATTTTACAACAAAAAATGAACCCTAGAGTGGTGGGTCAAACCCCTCATTTTCAGTAAAATTGCCGAGACTCGGCCATCGATTTGCAATCCAATCTAGAAAGAAACCGGGTTTAGGCATCTAATTTGATGCTAATGAGTTCTAATTGGGGGAAGAAACCCGGTTTCTCAACCTCTACTTTAGTGACCCATACACATCATCGTTGTAAATGAATACCCGATCGCCAATTCGGCGATCGCGGTTTGGGGATTAAATCCGCCGTTATTTACCCTCGGGTTTGAATTAAACGCGCTTAATTGCCAAACTGTTGAGGTAGGCTTCGGGATTTTCGGGGTCAAATGTTTTGTCGTCAAAGAAGGTTTCCAAGCCGCGCGAGGTGCTGGTGGGAATATCGGAAAATCCGGCTTCTCGAGCAGCTTCGCGCCAGAGGTCTTCCCGGTTGACGCGATCGATAATTTGCTTGGCGGTATCGATATCGCTGATTTGCTCGCGGTGGAAACCCCAGCGAATCGTTTCGGTGAGGAACCACAAATCGTGACTCTTGTAGGGATAAGATACGTTACCGCGCGGATCGGTCCAATAGAGCGGCCCCATGTTTAAATCTTCAATTTCGGCTTTGCCATCCCCCATTTTGTAGTTGCCGGCATAGGGGGGTTCGAGTACCGCTACGGGAATGTTAAAGTAGTTCGGACTGGAGACGATTTGAACCATTTCGGCGCGGTTTTCTGGCTTGTCGCACCACTGCTGCGCCTCCATAA
This sequence comes from Phormidium sp. CCY1219, assembly GCF_055795085.1. Taxonomy (NCBI): domain Bacteria; kingdom Bacillati; phylum Cyanobacteriota; class Cyanophyceae; order Oscillatoriales; family Oscillatoriaceae; genus Phormidium; species Phormidium sp. CCY1219. The sequence continues at coordinate 10,391 of NZ_JAYFEQ010000388.1, forward strand.
TGGCTTTTAATAAGGCTTTGGTTGCTTTGGGATGTTTGTCCACCCAGTCTGCACGAATCCCTAAGTATTCTTCTGGGTGATAAGGCCACAGTTCTGAGGTCAAACCTGCCATGAACCCGATATCTTCGGCGATAATTCGGAAGGGCCAAGGGTCTCCGGTGCTGAAGGCATCCATCGAGCCATTTCGCATCCCTTGAACGGTTTCTGCAGGGGGTACGGCAAGCAGATCGATATCTGTATCTGGATCGATGCCGCCTGCGGCAAACCAATAGCGAATCCAAAAGTCTTGGTTCACATTGGGAAAGGTATGGGCGGCTTTAAATTTGCGCCCTTCGTTGGCAGGAAAACTTTTAATATATTCGGCAGCACCGGAGAGATCCATGCTGAGTCCTTGACCTTGGTGAATGTCGGCGATCGCGATCCCGTTTCCGTGGGTATTTAATTGCGCGAGGACGTACATCGGCACTTTTTGGCCGTTGGTAATAATCCCTTCGCTAATTAAATGCGGCATCGGCATCTGCCACTGTCCGCCATCGATTCCTCCACCTTGGGAACCAAGGGTGACCTTATCCCTAGCTGAAGCCCAGTTTGCTTGTTTGGATACCTCTACGTCGGTCATTCCGTAGCGTTTAAAAAAGCCTTTTTCTTGGGCAATTACCAACGGAGTCGCTTCCACAATTGGAATGTAGCCGAGTTTGATGCTTGTGGTTTCGGGCACTTGTTCGGGACTCAGTTCGATCGCTTCTGCGTCGGCGGACATATCCGAGGCAGAAGGTGAATTTCCTAAACAGCCTTTGAGCAATACGGAACCTACTGCAGAGGCTCCAGCAGTTAACAGGAATTTCCGGCGAGAAAATTGGCTTGAGAAGTTGCTCATAATTTATCCTGGTTGCATGTTGGAGTGGGTTTCAGTTGTCCGCTTCGCGATCGCAAAGGCTCTGGGCGATCGCCTCTTTATTTCGATGCAACCTACTGCAATTTACTGATGGGCAGGAAACCCGGGGATTCACATCAATTAGAACATCACGTTTCCCCCGGAGGCAATTGATTCACGAACTCAACCCTATGTCATTAGATGAGTTTATCTGGCAGACTCGGTTGAGTTTTGGTTAAAAACCAGCTTACAACCTTGAAAGCCTCATTGGCTAACCCATCTGGCTAAAATATAAAATAAATCTTAAATCTTGTCTATAAGCATTTATTGTGGGTTATTTTTTTAGTAAAAATACCTACTTATGTGTCCAGTTACGGTATCATGGTAACAACAGAGTTGACCTGATAAATCAGACCCCTAAAACACTCAGTTTTTCGTCAAAACTGCTAAAAACTCTTGTGTGGGAGCGATAATGACAATAAAACCAACTCTATATTAAACCGTTTGTAAAGTTTTGTATCGCGTTGAGGCGGCTCTGGCAGATCGATGGAGTTCAATAAATCTTCAGGATAGAGTGAACTTTATCTGTTGCTTGGATTCAGCGCCAATCCGACTGGAAAAAATACTTATTACGACCATTCAACCGCGTCGGTGCAAGGGTGGTGTGGCTCCACCTTTCTAAAGGCGGGGATTTATCAGTCCTATCTCGACTCGATTGGGTATCAGACCCACACTGGTTGAATGCATCCGCAGCAAATAAGCAAAATTACTTACCGTCTTCAGCGTTTCCCAGGCTCCCAGGGCACCCCTCAAGGAGTCCAAAATCATCCATCCAAAGACACGGCGGGGGTTTTTTGCCTCAAACCGGGCAAAATTTTGGTAGAATAATTAATCAAGCAGACCGGAGAAAAATTAGCGATCGCGGCATGGAAAAGTGGAGCAAGATAAGGCGATCGCCACTGTAGAACCCTAGACCGTTTAACAAAAATCATCAGAAAAAGCATTCGCGCCAACCATCCGAGATAGAAATGAGCCGTAATCCAGAATTTAAAAAAAAACCGCCTTTCATTCTAATTGTCGATGAAGATGCATCCAGGCGGGGGTTGCTCGTTCGCGCCATGCAGAATGAAGAGTATGGGGTTTTCGAGGCATCGAATGGCGAAGAGGGTCTGAAGCGCGCGCGCGAATGCAAACCAGATTTAGTCTTGCTCGATGCCGACTTGCCAATCCTCGATGGTTTCGAGTGCTGCGGTCAAATCCAATCGATGATGGGGGAAACCGCGCCGGCGATTTTAATGATGATTGTGGGCAATGACAACGCTGCTATCGATCGCGCCTTTGAGGCGGGGGCCACGGATTTTCTCTCGAAACCCATCCATTGGACGGTATTGCGTCAGCGTGTGGGACGGATTTTGGCCTCGCGCTGGGCGATCGCACAACTGCAGCGACAAATCCAGCGCGAACATCTGTTAACCGAACAATTGGAACGCGCCAATCAACAGTTACAACGTCTTGCTTTAATCGATCGCTTGACTCAAATTGCCAACCGTCGCTACTTTGACCAACACCTCAGCCAACAATGGAATCAACTCGCCCGCGAAGAATCGTCTCTCTCTTTAATCATGTGCGATATAGATTGGTTTAAGTCGTATAACGATACCTACGGTCATCAAGCTGGGGATGAATGCCTGCAAACCATCGCCAATTTACTGAGTGACTCGGTGAAGCGAGCGGGAGATTTGGTAGCGCGCTATGGCGGGGAAGAATTTGCGATCGTCCTGTCCCATACCGATACGAAGGGAGCGTTACAACTAGCAGAATCAATTCGAGAAACTCTCAAGGAGCGAGCCATCCCCCACAAGAACTCTCCCATTAATGACGTCGTAACCCTGAGCTTAGGCGTGGCCAGTATGATTCCCACCCCAAAATCCTCGGCCAACAAACTGATTGCCGAAGCTGATGATGCCCTCTATCAAGCAAAAGAAAGCGGGCGAGATATGACTTGCTTGGCACAAAGTACAGCTACCTAATAGAAACAGACGCTTGTCGGCAAAGTATGATTCAACCCCAAAAACAACAAAGCCCCCTTCAAGAAAAGAAGGAGGCTTTGCGTAAAAATTAACCGGGCACCGAGCTATTTTCCCAGGA
>NZ_JAYFEQ010000389.1:0-1894 GCF_055795085.1 Phormidium sp. CCY1219
TGGATGAAGGGTTCGTAACAGTTGAGTTTCTAACGAGTCCGATTTTAACTAATCAGTAAGTGGTCTCGCCATCGTAGTCTCGCCATCGTAGGGTGGGCACTCAAGTTATTGAGAATAACCATCGGACTCGTTGCCCGAAACCCTTACTCTGGGGTCGATCCGCATAGGTCAACGACAAAATGCGGGTTTCGGGGATTGGCTGACCTCTGCGGATTTACAAATCTTTATAAATCCGCAGTTTGTTTTGAAAAGACGTTCTTCCCTATTGGAAGTTTAGCAGTTTTGAGGGGAAAGTTGATTGTTGATTGTTGATTGTCCGCCACCGTTGAGGGTTGGAGGGGCAAAAAAATCCCCCAGGGGTGAAACCTGGGGGGGGTGGAGTGGATTGACCGCCTAAATAATGTAGAAACTGGGGGGGGTTGGGGCAAGTCGCTACCGAGGGTCAGGGTTTTGGCAAGGGCGCTTTCCCCAATCCAATACAATCGGACATCATCCTCTTCGAGTTTGACAAAGTGCTTCATTTTCTGATGCAGTTGCTGCATTTCCGCCAAACTGAGGAAGCACTCAAATACGGATTTTTGCACCCGTCGCCCGTACCCTTCCAAAAACGCAGCCAACTTCAACCGACGACGGTCATCCGGAATATCGTAAACTACTAATACCAGCATCAGTCCACTCGAATAAACGACTCATAAGGAACCCCATCGACCAGGGCTTTTTTGTACCGCTGCACTTGCAATTGAATCACTCGTCGGTACGAGACTTTTTCCTTCACATCGGGATGGGAAATCTTCACCGAAATCCGTTGCTCAAAATGTTTGAGAAAAACGCGCCGCCCTGCGGGAGTCAGGTAGACCCCGCCCTCTTGATTCGGCCAAGTAAAATCCGTAGGGCGCAGGATTTTTTGGTTAACCAGCTTAATCATCAGAGTATCGACGATGGGAGAGCGAAATTCCTCCATCAAGTCAAACGCCAGACGGGGTTCTTTTTTCTCAGAACGGTGGAGATTGCCGATATAGAGATTGAGTCCTTCGGCTAAAATAAAGCTGAGAACATTATTAAACAGCAGGGTATAACCAAAGCTCAACATTGAATTTACCGGGTCTTTGGGCGGACGGCGATTGCGTTGGGTAAAGGTAAATCCCGGATTGGCAATCAGTCGTCCGATCGCTTGAAAATAGCGCGTTGCTGCCACGCCTTCATACCCGCGCAATTCATCTAAGGTGAGGTTGGCATTTTCGATAGCAATTAAATCGCGAGTGATGCCGGCGATCGCCATTCGTGATGCGAGTTTTCTGTGGATGCAATTGCAATCCCATGCCATCCAAAATTTGAGCGATTTGCTGCTGTGCCTCCACAATCCGGTTGCGACTCCGGGTCATCACCACAAAATCATCGGCGTAGCGCACCAACTTCAATCCAGAAGCACAGATAATTTCATCAAAATCATCCAGATAGATATTCGAGAGAAGTGGCGAAATTGACGCCCCTTGAGGCAGACCTTTTTCTGGTAAAATCAATCCGGATTGGGTAAGGATTCCGGCATTCAACCAAGCGTCAATCAAAGAGAGTACCCAAGAAAGATTTAACCGTTCTGCCACCTCTGCCAAGAGGCGCGGATGCTCGACGTTATCGAAATATTTGACAAGATCGCCATCCAACACCCAGTCATAATCGCGATCGCGCCAGTAGGCGACCTGTCGGACTGCCTGATGGTGGCCGCGCCCCGGTCGATAGGCAAAACTACAGGATTCAAACTCGGGTTCCATTTGCGGATGCAACACCTGCAATAACGCCTGCTGAACGATGCGATCGCGCTGTAGTTGCAACACCCCACGGGGGTTAAAACCCCCGTCTAACATATAAAGTCGGTTAAAACCGACTAAAAACAATG
>NZ_JAYFEQ010000390.1:0-365 GCF_055795085.1 Phormidium sp. CCY1219
TCAAAGTCGTGGGCGGTGGCAATCCCGTACCATAGCCGACGTGTTGTCGGGTCTTGAGCGAGGTCCTGGCTAAACTTAGGGAATTTTGTTGCCATAAGTCCTCTGAGTTCCTGCTGCTTTTATCCTAGTGCATCAATTGATGTTAGGAAGATTGCGAAACAAACGCAGCCATATCTGATGAAGGCGACAGGTGATGTTCGGCGAACTAAACAGCGGTTGACTACTCCGCGCTCTAAAGAGACGGGGATTCCCCCGAGGGATTTTAGAAATTCCGAAAAACGGACTCTTAGGCGAAGTCAAGTACGCCTCTATAGGTTGCCCGAAGGCTTCCCTTTACTGATTTTCGTTCAATCACCTTTTATCTC
>NZ_JAYFEQ010000391.1:0-1809 GCF_055795085.1 Phormidium sp. CCY1219
GGGGGCGAATTCCTCCCCATACATAAATGACAGGGGTTTCCATTCGCCCCCCTTACCAACCCCTAATTTTCGATGATAATCTGCACGGGGGGATGGTTAACGGTGGGAGTGACCTACCCCCAGGAAAACTAGGCGGCGCGGACAATCATTTTCCTTTGCAATTGGCGACAACTGTTTTTCTCGTCAGGGGAGTAATATGTAGGCACAAATGAGGCAAGTGGCAAACCGGAGGATCCGGAAACAAGGGAAAGCGAATCGGCAGCGCCCAGTCCTTTCCTGACGCGATCGCGTCGGGTAGAGAAGGTAAAGGTGTGTGTGTGTGACGGAGTGACATGCAATGAGCGATCCATTTGTGCTGGCTATTGGTCTGTTAACGCATTTAAAAGCATCACCCCCAGCAGCAAAACCCAACCCACCGAAAGAATTAGGCGCGGGTTTCGTGGAAGCAACCGAGCCTGTGCTGTGCCAATCGCCGATCGCCCTCCCAAGCGTTTCGAGGGTGGAAAATAGCGAGCCAGAATTCAGCCCAGTGGGGAGAAATCCCTCAGCATCGTGGCTCGAGCAACAGCTCTTTGAAGGTTTGCCCCCGGAATCCTTCCGCGCCCGCGACGCGGCGGGGATCGCCGCCCACGCCTGGGAAGTCTTTGCCGATACCAGTGCTGCAGAGCCGGTGACTTACTTGCCCACCGCGCAATCGCGTCCCCTGTCCGGACCGCAGATGTACCAGCAACGATTGGCAGCCCTGCGATCGGGTCAGACCTACACCCGGATAGCGGTAGATAGTTTTGCCTCATGGTGGCGCGATGCCACCAACCAACCCACCTACGAACAGTGGAAAGGATTGCTCGCATCAGAAGCACGCGCGATCGCCCGAGGACAAGGAGGCAATCGCCTCGCAATTCTCCTCGGGGATTCAATCAGCATGTGGTTTCCCCAAGAGCGCCTCCCCAAAGGACCCCTGTGGTTGAATCAAGGCATTTCTGGCGATACCTCCCGAGGCATTCTCAGCAGATTATCCGCCCTGAGTGCCACCCAACCCGACACCATTTATCTGCTCGCCGGCATTAACGACTTGCGGCGGGGAGCCAGAGATGATGAAATCCTCTGGAATCACCGTCAGATCGTGCGTCGCCTGCGAGAAGAACATCCCCAAGCGGAAATTATCGTGCAATCGATTTTGCCCACTCGTCTGGGGACGATTTCCAATCAGCGCATTCGTCGCCTGAATCGAGAAATTGCCGCGATCTCCCAACAAGAAGGCGCAATCTATCTCGACGTGCACTCTCAATTCCTTGACCCTGCCGGTGCGTTGCGGCCCGAATTAACCACCGACGGTCTCCATCTCAATCGCCAGGGCTATGAAATTTGGCGAGGCGCACTCTTGCGATCGCAATCTTGGAAGGCACTGAGCGACTCCGAATAAACCCCCCCTGTCGCCCCCGGGGAGCGCCACAACTTCCGGCAAGCCTAACTCCCCCAACCCCCCTGGATTCTGGGAAAAAATCCTAAACCTGAGGAAAAATCTCCAACTTCAACGGGACTAAACTCCCAAACTCCGCCCAAAATTTGGTAAACTACTCGAAAAATTGATGACAGTAATCTGCCACTAGGCATTTATACCCCTACTGTATCCGTCAGTCATGGTCAAGCCCGAAGTAGAGAAGGGATGCAAAAACACCTGCAAACACGAAAAAAACTCCGTCGCTTGGTAGCCCCGCTCTAAAGAGACGGGGCTACCAAGCGACGGGCGCGGCTTTAGCCGCAATGATATGATAGACTCCTATCACCAACTCTTTGACCCAAATGAAA
>NZ_JAYFEQ010000392.1:0-1661 GCF_055795085.1 Phormidium sp. CCY1219
CGTACTTGACTTCGCCTAAGAGTCCGTTTTTCGGAAGTTCTAAAATCCCTCCGGGGAATCCCCGTCTCTTTAGAGCGCGGAGTAGTCAAGAATAGCCTTTCGCTGACCATCGGGGTGGTCTGTGGAGTCCCTCGGGGAATAAATGCTCCGTGCGATCGCGAAAGCAGACCGACGGGGAATAAATTCCCCGGCAAACCCACAGGGCATTGAGTCGGTTTCAACCGACTTAAGCTGTTAGACGGGGGAATTATCCTCCGGCAAACCCACTGAAGCTGTTAGACGGGGGAATTATCCCCCGGCGAACCCACAGGGCTTAAGCTGTTAGACGGGGGAATTATCCCCCGGCAAACCCACAGGGCATTGAGTCGGTTTCAACCGACTTAAGCTGTTAGACGGGGGAATTATCCCCCGGCGAACCCACAGGGCTTAAGCTGTTAGACGGGGGAATTATCCTCCGGCAAACCCACTGAAGCCATTATCCCGCAGACGGGGGATTTATCCCCCAGCGAACTGTTAGACGAGGGAATTATCCCCCGGCGAACTTGAACCCACTCGAAACCTGAGTTACTATGTCTGCCAAACTCCCTTTCTGGAAAACAATCCCCGTATCCGCCACCTGCCTTCTGGGCCTGTCAGCACTGGCATCGCCGATGCTGCTGGCATCAGCGCCAACCCCGGCATCTCACACCGCGCAAGTCATGCCTCCCTTAGATGACGATGACAAACCGCAAACCATTCCTGCCGGACCGCGAGATGAGTGCCTGGTGGGAGACACCCCCCAACCCCTGCAGCCCTTGCTGCCGGACTTAAACGAGAAAATCGGCCTCACGGTTTCTCCCTATCCTACCCTGTTCGTGTACGTTCCCGAAACCCGGGCGGAAAGCGCACAATTCGTACTCAGCGATGAGGCGGGCAGGGAAGTTTACAGCCAAACCGTGGCCCTGGCAGATACCGCCAAGGTGATGAGCCTCACGGTACCGGCGCGGGAGGAGATTGCCCCCTTAGCTACCGGCGAGACCTATTCCTGGACCTTTGCCCTCGCCTGTCCCAACGAAGAATCCGGTGGCACAGACCTGGACCTTTACGTTACCGGCTGGATCCAGCGCGTGGAGAATCCCGAATTAAAACAACAAGTGGAACAGGCATCAGCGCGACAAGTGCCCTCACTTTATGCCGAAGCGGGAATCTGACACGATGTGCTACATACCCTCGCCGAACTGCGCCGCGACAATCCCCAAGATAGTGAATTAACGGAATATTGGGTGACATTATTAACCGATGTGGGATTAGCACCGATAGCGCAAGCGCCCTTGATGGATGTGAATGCGGAAATTTCCATCCCCTGAACCCAATTCTCCCCAGGGTAAACCGCCCGAGACCCCCTGCCCTCGGGACGCGGCACTGCCGCGTCCTCCCCCATCCTTCCCCATTTTTACATCAACTTGTCATTGCCGCACAAGCGGGAATCCACTCAAGTCTATCCAGGGAGTATCTACCCATGCCATTGTTCCCCAAAGCGTTCGAGCCATTGGTGGTTCTCACCCTCGTTCTCTTCCTCGGCACACCTGCCCCCGGGGAAAATCCACGCCCATTGTTCCGTTTCCCCGCCACCGCCCAAACGGTGGAAGAGCGACAACAGGAAGCGGAACGATTGTTGGAAC
>NZ_JAYFEQ010000393.1:0-6994 GCF_055795085.1 Phormidium sp. CCY1219
CAAAAATTTAACAAAAAAACCGGGTTGCTCAGTGGCGGGGATGGGGTAAAATAGCTGTACTGTCCTGACCTAGTGCGCCGCTATGGATGAACAACGATCGCAGGCTTATTTATCCCTGATTCAAGAACTCCTGGAATGTCCCAGTGGGGAGGAACCGCAAATCCTGGAAGCTCATCTGGAGTTGCTGGACGAGGGGTTTGTGCAGGTGTGCCAGTTGGTGGCGGCACAGTTGCAGGAGGAGGGACAAGACAAACGGGCGCAGTTTTTGCGGAATGTGGCGCAACAGGTGGGGGCGTTTTTGAGAAACAAAGAAAGCCAAACTCAACTCTACGGTGAAACCTATTCCGATGGCTTTCCGAAGAATCCCCAAGAGGCTGTGCGGCTAAGTGAAGGGCTTTCTGAGATTGAAAAACAAGAGTGGTATGAGTGGATAGAAACCGCTACACCGGAGCAAAAAGCGGAGTTGGTGGATATTCTGCATTCGATGTGGTTGCAAAGTCAAGGACAGGTGCAGGAGGTGGAGACGTTTTTGCGTCGAGAGGGAACCGAGGAGAATCAGCAAAGAGATGAACAACGAGTGCAGGCTTATTTGTGGCTGATTCAAGAACTTCTCGCCTGCCCCAAGGGTGAGGAGAATGATGTCCTCACTCGTCGTCAGTATTTGGTCGATGAGGGGTTTGTACAGGTGTGCGCGGAGGAAGCGGCACGACTACAGACAGAGGGGCGAGAGAATGAGGCGCAGTTTTTGCGAAATGTGGCGCAGGGGATAGGGGAATATCTCAACCGTCAGACATCGGGAGAATCGATGGTTGAGAGTCAAGCTAACGGTAACGAGACAGAGCAAGAATATCTCAATTTTTTGATGCAGGTGTTAGGGAGGATTGTAGAGAGTGATAGTAATCCCTCGATGATTTATCCTTTACTACAACAAAACCTAGACAAACTAGATTTGAACTTTGCTGAGACACTGCAAAAATGGGCAGTTCAAATTTTCAATGAAGTTGAGTCCAATAAAGCATCTGTAATCGCATTAGTAATTAGCGAATTGGCAAATTCAATTCAAAATTTTCCGCTAGGCAATCGAGACGATAATTTAGAAATTGCTATCACCGCATACAAAATAGCATTGACAGTCCTGAATCGCCAAACTTTACCTGAAGAGTTGGCGCAGACAAAAATGAAGTTAGGGGTGGCATACTTTAGTACGATAGGAGATCGGGAGAAAAATATTGAATATGCTATCACTCATTTGAAAGCAGCTTTAGAAATTCACACTCGTGATAGATACCCTGAAGAATGGGCAAGGACTTTAATGATGTTAGCTCTTGTTTATGGGCAACGTATTCGAGGTAATAAAGCGGAAAACATAGAGCAACGAATAGTTTGCTACGAAGCAGCTTTGCAAATTTACACCTATCAGCGTTTCCCGAAAGAATGGGCATTGATTCATCAAGATTTAGCTCACGCATATTCTAATCGAGTTCAAGGAGAAGCTGGCACAAATGTAGAAAAAGCTATTGTTGGTTATCAAGCAGCCTTGCAAGTTTATACCTATGAACTTTTTCCTGAAGAATGGGCTGAAACACAAATGCGTTTGGGGTTGGTTTATGCTAGTCGTTTACAAGGAGACAAATCTGCAAACTTAGAAATAGCGATTAATCACTTTCAAGCAGCGCTAACAGTTTACACTGTTACGCAATCCCCAGAAAAATGGGCTAAAGTACAAGCGGCTTTAGGGTCTGCTTACTCTCACTCTCAGTGTATTCGAGGAAATAAATCTGAAAACTTAGAACAAGCTATTGCTTGTTATGAGGAATCTTTAACAGTAAATACTTTGAAAAATTTTCCCTATGGTTGGGGAATGCTTCAGAAAAATTTGGGCAATGCCTATAATGATCGAGTACAAGGAGATAAATCGTCAAATCAACAAAAGGCAATAACTTATTATCACTCGGCATTACAAATCTATACTCGTGAAACATTTCCCGAAGAATGGGCTGATACACAGATGAGCTTGGGGTGGGTTTACTACTCTCTCATTCGAGGTGATTTATTAGAAAATCTGGAGCGAGCTATTGCTTATTTTGAAGCTGCATTACAAGTTTATGTGCAACCAAACTTTTATGATGAGTGGGCAGATGCACAAAGGGGGCTGGGAACTGTTTATGTGAGTCGTATTCGAGGGAATAAGGCAGAGAATCTGGAAAAGGCTATTGCTTTTTGCGAAGCCGCATTACAAGTCTATACTCGTGAAACATTTCCTGAAAACTGGAGACTAACACAAATGAGTTTGGGAAATGCCTACTCGATTCGTATTGGAGGAAATAAGGCAGAGAATTTGGAAAAGGCTATTACTTTTTACGAAGCTGCATTACAAGTCTATACCCGTGAGACTTATTCATGGGCAATAACACAAATGAGTTTGGGAAATGTCTACTCTCTTCGTATTCAAGGAAATAAGGCAGAGAATATGGAAAAAGCTATTACTTTTTGCGAAGCTGCATTACAAGTCTATACCCGTGAAGGCTTTCCTTACGAATCGGCAAATACTCAAGTTAGCTTGGGGGAAACCTATCGTAACCGCATTCGTGGAGAGCGAGCCGAGAACTTGGAGAGGGCAATCTATCTATATCAAGAAGCACTCAGAGTCCTTACCCGTTTTTCTTTTCCCCAAGATCATGCCGGAACCCTTAATAGATTAGGACTCGCCTACCAAGAGCAATCCCGCTACTACAGCAACGACACCGCCAAAAAACAAACTGCTCTCCAAAATGCCTACACAGTTGTTGAACAGGCACTTGATACCGTTGAATACTTGCGAGGAGAAATCACCTCCGGTGATGAATCCAAACGTAAACTCAATGAGGAATGGGCTGGACTCTATTTCAGCATGGTGGAAGTGTGCCTAGAGTTAGGCAGATACACCGAAGCCATTGAATATGCAGACCGCAGTAAAGCCCGCAACCTGACCGAACTGATCGCCACCCGTGACGCATACCCAGGGGGAGACATTCCCGCCGAAGTCCGCCAACGCTTGCAACAACTCCGTCAAGCGATTTCTGAAGAAGACCGCCGCCTCAAACAAGACCCCAACCCGGACTACGCCCACATCAGCCAACTGCGGGAAGAATTCCAAGCCAAATATCCCTATAAACCGTTGAAATTCACGGATATTCAATCTCTCCTAGACGATGAAACCGTGATTCTGGAATGGTATGTCCTGGATAAAAAATTCCTCACCTTCACCCTGACTAACCAAACCCTTAAGCTCTGGACATCTTCCGAGGAAGACCGACAAAACCTCATCGACTGGACAGTTGCCTATATCGACGACTATCGCCTTAACAACAGCCAATGGCGAGATAGCCTCCTCCAACGCCTAGAAACCCTGGCCCAAATCCTGCACCTAGATGAAATCCTGCACAACCTGCGGCAAAATTTCCCCAACTGTAAAAAACTCATCCTTATCCCTCACCGTTTCCTGCACCTGTTCCCCCTCCATGCCTTACCCGTTACCACAGGAGCGGGTGAGGGCCTCCTACAAGACCTCTTCCCCAAGGGAGTTGCCTACGCCCCCAACTGCCAAGTCCTGCAACAAGCCCAAAACCGACAACGCCCTGACTTTAACGAACTCTTCGCCATTCAAAACCCCACCCAAGACCTCGACTTCACCGATATGGAAGTCGAAGCCATCCAATCCCTGTTTAACCCCCACCAAGTCCTCAAACATGACCAAGCCGAAAAAGCCGCCCTTGATGGGGAAACCCTGAAAAACGCCCACTGTACCCACTTCTCCTGTCACGGCTACTTCAACTTTGAAGATGCCCTCAAATCCGCCCTCATCCTGGCTAAAAGCGAATTTACGCCCCCTCCCCCAACGGATGACCCCAGCCGCTATCTCCCCCTAGAAGACAACAAACTCCTCGACCTGCAAAAATGTCTGACCTTAGAGGATATCTTACGCCTTGACCTGACCAATTGCCGTCTCGTCACCCTCTCCGCCTGCGAAACCGGTATCACGGACTTCACCTCCACCAGTGATGAATATATCGGCCTCCCCAGTGGCTTCATTTTGGCGGGGTCTCCCAATGTGGTCAGTACCCTATGGGCGGTGGCGGATATCTCCACGGCGATTTTTATGATTCAGTTTTATCAAACTCTCCAGCAGTCTGACCTGTCGGTGGTTCTGGCATTGCGTCAGACTCAGAAATGGCTGCGAGAAGCGACGGTGCAAGATTTGTTAGACTGGACCGATAGCTGTGCCGCGATTAGCCCAGAACGACGGGAGGAAATGGAAGATATGATAGATTCCTTTCCTCTTGACTATAAGCCCTTTGAATCTCCCTACTATTGGGCGGCATTTTGTGCCATTGGACAGTAAGATTTGAGAAGTTTTTAACAGGAGTGATGAGCCATGACCCCCGAACAACGAATTGCTGCTTTCTGGGAAATTTGGGAAACCAACCCCGATAATATTTGGGAAACATCAGGAGCCATCCAAGGATTACCGACCCTCCGCGAGAGTTTAGTAGCTGGTCAAAATCAGTCAGATGCTGAAGTAGCAGCTGCAATAAAACAATGGTGTCGCTCTTATCCTAAGTTGACTCAAAAATTGATGGATAAAGTGGGGGAACGAAAGCTGAGAGGGGCGAATAATGCGGGTCCCAAGACCGACGATCGCGCGGTGGTCAATCAATATCCTGAGATTACCGAAATTCTCCGAAACCGGGTTCCGAGAATGGGGACAAAAGAGGATAAATCTTGACGGTTTTCATAGCAACTTCAAACCACTAAATCAGGAATTTTACAAATGTCATCCCAAGCAATTCAAGACTTAGTAACCCTAGTTGAATCGTTGCCCGATACAGCTCAAATCCAAGTGATTGAACATTTGCGAGACTATATCGCCAATTTACAGGATGAACAACGGTGGGATACCGCGTTTAATCGGACTCAATCTGCCTTAGTCACTGCGGCTCGTCAAGCCAAACAACAACGCGCTGCTGGACAGGCGACTCCCATGAATTATAATCAGTTATGATAAAAATTTTCGCCCCCAACCTCTATTTATGTGCGTATCATCTCCGCAAGGATACCACCCAGGGAGAAACACACCCCCTCTGGGAAAACTGCGATCGCCTCCTCTCCCACTTCACCCCCAAACAACTCAGTCCCCAACTCCATCTCGGGGAACATCGCATCCTTCTCCCCCCACCCCAAACGGAGATTGACTTCAACCTCAGCCACGAGTCTAACCTCGAAGGCTTTATCCAACCCGTCCAACTTCAAGATAGCTATGGTGTCTTTTTCAACATTGGCTATGACGAAGAAAACGACCAAACCGAAGACGTTAACCTAGAGAGTTTACAGCAGTTTAATCCCCAGAATAGTCTCCACTTTCCCTTCAGTAGCTGTTTCCTGGGAGAAACCCTAATCCTAACCGTTTGGTTAACCCGTAAAACCCGACAACAAGACCTCACTTATCTCAGACAACTCGCCAATAGTTGCTATCAACACCTATTCAACTGTTCCGACCCCCCATTATCTCGTCGGGGGGAGTTATTTGGGAGTTCTATTTTTGAATATGGGAATCCCCGAGAACCCGCTAAATCTCCCCAAGTTCTCATCTGGCTATTTCGCGATGAAATTGCCGACCAAACCCTGCAAAACTGCTTTTTAGATATCTTTGACCTCTTCTTTTACCGCCACAAAGTCGTCAAAGCCTTTTACGACAGCCGCCACACCTATGAGAAACTCAAGCAATACTACGATAGCTTAGACCCCACCTTAGACGATATCCAATCTCAACTCGATCGCGCCGAACCCAATCCCCAAGACTCCACCTATCTCCAAGACTTTAAGACTCAGTTAAAAAAACTCTCCACCGACTCCCTCAGCTACGATCGCATCCTGCGAAAAATGAAAGATTTATTAACGACAATTTATATAAATCGTAACAATTACAACAGCAAAATTGAGCGCATCTGTGCTATCCTAGAAACTGATAAGGAAGAACTATCTTTTTTGCGCTATTTCGGAGAAGAAACCGCGCCGCAATTCCAGAAACAAATCGAATCAGATTTAAGGTATTTTGACCAGGGAACCGGGTTAATCCGTCAGGCGATCGCCTCCATTCGTGCCATCGTGGAAATCGACCAAGCCCAATGCGATCGCACCTGGCAGCGTTGGAGAGAGAGCGAACAAGAACGACAACAAGAACTCCAGAAAAAAGCAGAAGAAAAAGCCAAAGCGGAACAAGAACGACAACAAGAACTCCAGAAAAAAGCAGAAGAAAAAGCCAAAGCGGAACAGGAACGTCAAGAACAAGCCAACCAGAAATTACAAGACCAAATCCAAGCCGTTGGGGTAGGAATTGCAGCCGGGGCGATTGTCGCCTCCACCTCCGGATTAGCCAAGGAACCCTGGCAATTCCCCAGTAGCGATCGCTTCTGGCTACCCCCCCACCCATTTGCGATCGCATTGCTGGCGAGTGCATTCTGTTCTTGGGGCGCTTGGTGGATTGCCAAGAAACTGATTCAAAAAGGGCGAAAAGAGGGATTGACAAGCGGACAAAACTGTGGTAATGAAACTGACAGAAGGGACAGAAAAACTGAGCTAAAATAGTGCTGCAATCTATCCCAGGTTAGAGATGAGTTTAAACCAGAATGGGGAATCGAGGAAACGGATCCGGGCGATCGCGATTGCCGGTTTTATCGATTGTGAACTGAGAGCCAAATTTCGGGATTTTCTAAGTACGGATCCATTCCAGGAAAGGGAGAAGGCATGGTTTTATCTCCTATAGAACAGTGAGTTAGAATTGAGGGAAAATGTTGGGGGTGGGCGCAGGATTTTACTGGCGCGATCGCGTTCTCCCCGGCGTGGCTAGAATTGAAACCAGGGCGCGCCAATTTAAACCCCTCCCGATGGTTTAATTTTATGAAATTTACGCCAAACTGACAACCTACAGAAAAACAAGGTAAAATCCGACTCGCAA
>NZ_JAYFEQ010000394.1:0-62930 GCF_055795085.1 Phormidium sp. CCY1219
TGGTGTAGGATTCTTCCGTTTCAATGAACTGGATGTCGTATGGTTCGCAAAGTTGGGCGATTCGGCCTTTTAGCCTAATTGAAAGGTGGGCTACCGACCCGCGCGGCGCGGTTGTGAAGGGGTTTCAATCCCGTTGCCGGGATTCATTGAATTGAAAGCCGGAAAGGTTGCCAAACGTAGTAGCCGTGTTGGCGTTTCAATCCCGTTGCCGGGATTCATTGAATTGAAAGACAACCGGGACACTTTGCTCGACCAATTCGAGGCGGGTTTCAATCCCGTTGCCGGGATTCATTGAATTGAAAGGTCATCCGTGCTTTTGAGTTGGGCGTCCGAAAGCTGTTTCAATCCCGTTACCGGGATTCATTGAATTGAAAGCGGCGATCGCATTCGGGCATTCAGAGGAAGCGATCGAGTTTCAATCCCGTTGCCGGGATTCATTGAATTGAAAGAGAAGAGCGGCAGGCGAAGGAACCACAAATACAACGTTTCAATCCCGTTGCCGGGATTCATTGAATTGAAAGTGGAGATATGCGCTGATTTCCCCCATATTTTTGGGCGTTTCAATCCCGTTGCCGGGATTCATTGAATTGAAAGAAGATGAAACTAATTACCTACTTGGAAAAATTAAAGTTTCAATCCCGTTGCCGGGATTCATTGAATTGAAAGAACCGGGGGGATTTATACGAGGCAGTTCTCTTTGAGGTTTCAATCCCGTTGCCGGGATTCATTGAATTGAAAGTTCAATCCTCAAGGCTCGGGCGCCTATCTGGAAGCTGTTTCAATCCCGTTGCCGGGATTCATTGAATTGAAAGTTCTTCAGGTGTTTTTATAAGTTTAGCGTTAAATAGTTTCAATCCCGTTGCCGGGATTCATTGAATTGAAAGACGGGTGCGACAGATGACGTACCCGGAATTCATGAAAGTTTCAATCCCGTTGCCGGGATTCATTGAATTGAAAGCTGGTCAGCAGCACGACGGGGGAAGATAAATTCTTGTTTCAATCCCGTTGCCGGGATTCATTGAATTGAAAGCGATAGCCCGCGATCGTGTTTCTCAAGAGTATCTCGTGTTTCAATCCCGTTGCCGGGATTCATTGAATTGAAAGTCGGGTAGGGCAGTACACATTCCCCAATGGGGGAGTGTATGAGTTTCAATCCCGTTGCCGGGATTCATTGAATTGAAAGACCGTTAAGGCGGATTGCTGATTTAATCGTCGTACGTTTCAATCCCGTTGCCGGGATTCATTGAATTGAAAGTCAAGCTTTTCTCGGAATGAATAGAAAGCGGATAGGTTTCAATCCCGTTGCCGGGATTCATTGAATTGAAAGTTGCGACAAGGTGTTTTGGTTCCCAGCAACGGAAATGGTTTCAATCCCGTTGCCGGGATTCATTGAATTGAAAGCCCCAATGCGTTCGAGGTGATGAATGCCCCGTTATTGTTTCAATCCCGTTGCCGGGATTCATTGAATTGAAAGTCACCGCCATTGGTTATCGCATTCGCCCGTAATCGGTTTCAATCCCGTTGCCGGGATTCATTGAATTGAAAGCGTTGGCGACAGGCCGCTAACGCAACGTGGGCATTTAGGTTTCAATCCCGTTGCCGGGATTCATTGAATTGAAAGAATAATGAAATTCCTGCTGATATAGTGACAGGGAGGTTTCAATCCCGTTGCCGGGATTCATTGAATTGAAAGATCCGGCGTTTTTATAAGTAAATACGCCGTCAGTAGAGTTTCAATCCCGTTGCCGGGATTCATTGAATTGAAAGCATAGAGACTGCGAGTGGAGACCGAGACCATCTGGCTCGTTTCAATCCCGTTGCCGGGATTCATTGAATTGAAAGGATCGCATCATCACTGCCACCCGCGATCGCATCATGTTTCAATCCCGTTGCCGGGATTCATTGAATTGAAAGAACCCAAAAAATCTTGACGAGTTCCGAATTAAACAAAGTTTCAATCCCGTTGCCGGGATTCATTGAATTGAAAGTTGCGGGATGCGGAAAAAGCAGCATCCTCGTCGAAATGTTTCAATCCCGTTGCCGGGATTCATTGAATTGAAAGAAAGGATTTCAGTAAGGATCCAAAAGTGCAAAAGGGTTTCAATCCCGTTGCCGGGATTCATTGAATTGAAAGCCGAATCCGGTGTGGTGTTATTCCGGTTCTTCTTGGGTTTCAATCCCGTTGCCGGGATTCATTGAATTGAAAGCTCGCTTGCTAGCTCCGCGCGCTACGCTAGTGGGCTTGTTTCAATCCCGTTGCCGGGATTCATTGAATTGAAAGACCGGCAGAAACGCGATTGGGCAGTTGCGATCGCAAGTTTCAATCCCGTTGCCGGGATTCATTGAATTGAAAGCTGGCTGAGTCCGGGGTGGGCGGGTCTGAATTCGTGTTTCAATCCCGTTGCCGGGATTCATTGAATTGAAAGCTTCAAAACGAATTCTTAAAGGGGTTCCTCTAAAGGAGTTTCAATCCCGTTGCCGGGATTCATTGAATTGAAAGCTACCCCCGCCAAGGGGTAGATTCCGAGGTCTAAATGTTTCAATCCCGTTGCCGGGATTCATTGAATTGAAAGAGTTGTTTCCAGACGGATCCTATCGGGTCCTGTGGAACGTTTCAATCCCGTTGCCGGGATTCATTGAATTGAAAGCTCGATTCGGTCGATAGTCATTCTTTCTTATCTCTTGTTTCAATCCCGTTGCCGGGATTCATTGAATTGAAAGTGTTGCGCTTGAGTTAAATCAAGTTTAAATTCAAAGTTTCAATCCCGTTGCCGGGATTCATTGAATTGAAAGTTAAGCGTTATTTCGAAGCCGACGGGGCGGCTGACGGCTTGTTTCAATCCCGTTGCCGGGATTCATTGAATTGAAAGTCATAGGAAGAGGCGCGGGTGACTTGAGTGTAAAGCGTTTCAATCCCGTTGCCGGGATTCATTGAATTGAAAGACGAGCTTTAGTTGAATTAACTCGAAAGTTCGAGTTTGTTTCAATCCCGTTGCCGG
Organism: Phormidium sp. CCY1219; assembly: GCF_055795085.1. Lineage (NCBI taxonomy): Bacteria > Bacillati > Cyanobacteriota > Cyanophyceae > Oscillatoriales > Oscillatoriaceae > Phormidium > Phormidium sp. CCY1219. The sequence continues at coordinate 3,000 of NZ_JAYFEQ010000394.1, forward strand.
GATTCATTGAATTGAAAGCGGGCGATAGTAGGTATTTCCTAGAAATCTTTGAGTTTCAATCCCGTTGCCGGGATTCATTGAATTGAAAGTTCTCGTGTATCCCAAAAACAGTCTCCAGATTTATCAGGTTTCAATCCCGTTGCCGGGATTCATTGAATTGAAAGACTGAGCCTGAGACCCCACATGGGGAGGGGCTTCTGAGAGCGATTTTGGCGGGAGTCTGAGTCGAAGTCGATTTCAGCGCCCGCGATTGGGGGAAGCCCCGGGAGGTAAAACTCGAAAAGTATTGATTTGTCAAGGTTCTGGCGATTTGGCGGGACCCCCGGGGTTTTCGACCCCGCTTTCCCCTGCCAAAATTTCGCGTAGCAATTTTTGTTTTCTGGATTATAACAGTTGCCAGCCAGGAATGCAAATATTTTTTTGTTATTGGTCATTGGTCGGTTGGGGGAGTAGGCCGATCGCCCTCAGCATAGCGCAAACCCGCTCAAGGCAAGTTGCGATCCGAGTGCCTTAAGCCTTCGGCATCGCCACAAGCCATTGCGGGCATAGCAGCGCTAACGCTTACCGCCTCCGGGCTGCCATGTTCGTAAAGACCCAAAAGGCGGCTTCCCCTCGGGGAGGGGGGAAGGAGTACCCTTGTCATTGACCAATGACTAATGACCGGGGTTCTGATAGTTGCGGGCGGCGCGTTGGAGTTCGTTGCTGATTTCTTCCACCACATGAGGGGGGCTGAGGACCCGGGCATGGGAACCATAGCGAAAGATTCGCTGGCGAAACCAAAAGGGATAATCCTCTACGGTCTCGATCTCCACATACCCTTCTGGCAAATTGCGAGTGATGACTCGTTCGTGGCTTCGACGGGGTTCGTAGGTGGCTAACGGACCGGTCATGCGATAGCGGATGGTGAGGGTGGGAAAAGCAGAGCGCATCCAAGTCTGAGCAGAAGCCGGCCCGACGGATTGGATCCGGTCGATGCGAAACAGGCGATTTTTGTACACCGGTTCTGGGTAAGAGGAGGTGGAAGAGTCGGGGACGAAGGCAAATAAATAGAGCGCCCCATCATGCGATCGCACTTCGCAGCGGTCCAAATCCCAGGTGCGATCGCGCTTCTGGCTATCAATATAGCGAATCGTAAACCGCCGCTGTCCGTCGCAGCGGTCCTGGAGTTCTGCCAAAATCCGCCGCAAATGGGGACTCCCATAATCGGCGGGAGGGAAAAAATCGCCGCGAATCTTTGCCGCCCCCTGGCTTTCCGACTGTTCGCTCAGACGAACCAGCAGTTGAGCCTGTGCGGAAAATCCCATATCGGCGAGAAACTGCCCCCCCTGCTGGAGGGCTTCCCGTTGGGCCGCCGACAAAATCAAGGGAAAGTTAGATTCCAGCAGGGTATAAGGGCGATGGGGGGCGCAGTGAATTTCGAACCCACAATCTCGCAATTCCCGGAGGGTGCGATCGCATTTCTGCTGCACGTCGGAAATATTTCGATCGCTGCCCTCAAGATACTCTGCCACCAAATCAACCAATTCCGCTCGCTTGCGTTGCTGTTGGGCGAGCAGTTTGAGCATATAAAGAGCCAGGCCAATCGGACTATAACGCACGGACATAATAGCAAACCAGCGCAGTGAGTTTTCTCTACTATACCCCCTTTGGGCGGATTACCCAAAAATTTTCCATTGTTATCACCCACAGATAACAACTTTTTCCCCGGGGGTATTAATCTGAGAATAGCGACCGAGGGAATGCCAATGAAACTCCGTGTCAATCCCCTGTACTCGAAGCTCAATCCCGGGATGGGGCAATGTCCCCTGGGATGCGAAGGGCGCTGTGTAGTGCGAGAGCGCGCCCCTGCTTTGGAGCCTCCTGCTGGTGCCCCTTGTCCCCTGTCCTCCCATCAGGCGGAGACGGCGGCGGCGGTGATGTTTGGCCATGCGGACATTCTGTTTAATACCGCTGCCACCGGAGACGGGAAGAGCTTGGCCGGCAGTTTGCCCAGCTTCTTACAGCCGAACTTTCGCCTAATGAGCTTGTATCCCACCATTGAATTAGTGGAGGACCAAACCCAACAACAGCAACGATATCACCAGTTATTCGGCCTATCGGCGAGCGATCGCATCGATTGCTTGTTCGGGGAAGAACTAGCCCGCCGGGTGAGAGAAGATTCCAGCAGCAAATTCCAAGAACTGCTGCTCGCCATCTACCACAAGCCCATCCTGCTGACCAATCCGGACATCTTTCATTATATCACCCACTATCGGTATCGCCAACCGGCAGCCGATCGCAGTATGTTGCCCTTAGCCTTAGCGGAATGGCCCGACCTGTGGATGTTTGACGAGTTCCATATTTTCGGTCCTCATCAAGAAGCCGCTGCCCTGAACAGTCTCACTCTAATTCGGCGCACCCAGCAAGACCGGCGGCCCCGACGGTTTTTGTTTACCTCTGCCACCCCGAAACCCAGCTTTATCGAACAGTTGCAGCAAGCCGAGTTTACCGTCACTCAAATCGAAGGCAGCTATACCAACCAGCCCACCCCGGGATATCGGCAAATTCTGCAGCCGAACGCCTTGCAGTTCGTGCAGTTAGGGGAAGGAGATGCGGTAGACTGGCTCGCGGAAGCCGCCGACTCGCTTCGCACGATGTTAGAAGCCCAATCTCCGGGACGGGGACTGATTATCCTCAACTCCCTGGCGGCGGTGAATCGCGCGGTGAGAACGCTCTCGCAACGCCTTCCGGGTATCCGAGTGCGGGAAATCAGCGGACGGATCGATCGCCGCAGTCGCGCGCCCATTCAAGCGGAGTTACGAGACTCCCCCGACCCGGTATTCATTGTTGCCACCTCGGCGGTGGATGTGGGGGTAGACTTTCGGATTCACTTGTTGATTTTTGAAAGCAGCGATGCGGCGACGGTGGTTCAGCGGTTGGGACGCTTGGGACGACACCCGGGCTTTTCCAGCTATTGCGCGTTCGCCCTGATTCCCCGTCGCACGTCCTGGGTGATGGCGCGGTTGGCGGAAGCGATCGCCGCACCGTCAGCCCCCCTAGACCGCCCGCAATTGCAAGCTGCGATCGCCGAGGCGTTCGAGCCACCGAAAGCTTTCGCACAATACCGTCAGCGGTGGGGGGCGCTGCAGGCTCAGGGGATGCTGGCGGCGATGAGTCAGGAGAATGCCACAGTCAGCCAATCGGTGCGCGATCGCATGTCTGCTGACTTCGAGCGGGTCTATCCCGGCAAAGTAGAGTCCGCCCGGAAACAATGGTTCGCGATCGGGCGACAACCCGTAGGAAAAGCCACCCAAGCGGAACTGCTGCGCTTTCGCGGCAGCAGTGCGATACAAGCGGCCCTGTGGGACGACTGCCGTTTCTATACTTACGACCTGCTGCGACTGCTGCCTTCCGCCCGCGTGGAACTGTGCGATCGCGAGACTTTCTTGGCCGCAGCGATCGCCGCCAATTACAGCCCCGATGCTTTCGAGGAGCGCTACATTTCCCTCTACCTGCGAGTGCGGGAGTGGGTGGAAGAGCGCATTTCCCTCACCTTGCAAACCAGCCGGAATACCGACCAATTGCATCCCTGTCAGCTCACATTGCTCGATCGCCTAACCATCATCGGTCATCCCCAACCCGAAATCAACCGCTGCTTGCAACGCCGCAAGTTCCTCGCCTTCCTGGTTCCCGTCAACCGCACCCAACCCAGCAGCCATTGGCAAGTGAGCCGCAAGCTGCAACTCCCGATGTCTTTTGGCTTGTATCGTCTCGTGGATGCCGGCAGCCAAGCCTATGCTTGTGCGTTCAACCAAGATGCTCTACTATTGGAGGCATTAAAATGGCAACTGCAATCTTTTTGTCGCCAACAAAGCAATCCCCTTGTGTTTTAACCCGCTCATTTCGTACCCAAGAAACATGCCATTGTATCATATTTGGGCAAAGAGTCCCCCAAAAAATAGTCGGCGTCGGCGGACTATAGCGCTGTCGCCCCGGGCTTCGCTAAAGCCCTTGCCTCGGCGCGATTTCAATCGCTCGCTTCCATTTCGCCCTTCCATATAGCTATTTCCGGAGTCTGCAATGGCCACTTTACTGCAAAACCTGTTATTATCTACCTTAAGCGAGGACACCGACCCGATATTGTGCCAGTATGTGGAGACCGTTCTCCCAGAAATGGAACGAGAATTCAGTTCCATTTCCGCCTTGGGGGGGGATTTCCAGGTGCATTACCACAAGTTAGGACAGCGGGGGGATGAGAACGCCGTCGCTAAAGCCCAACGATGGAGCGATCGCCCGGACCAAAACCTGTGCGTTCACGTGCTCAACGCCCTGCTGATTGCCTGGAACTTAGCCACCCAGCACCTTTCCACTCCCCTATCAGAGGAAGAAAAACGGTTGCTGTGCTTGGGAATTACCTTACATGACTATAATAAATACTGTCACGGACAGGGAGAAGACGCACCGAGAGCGCACGAAGTTCCCGATATTCTCAGCCTTTGTCGGGAGATGGGAGAGCGATTGAAGTTTGCCGCCTTTTGGGCCGACTGGGAACGGTATCTGGCTGATATCGGATTTTTGGCCCAGAATACCCAGTTTAAATGCGGCACCAATGCCTATCCCGGGAATTGGCCGAGATTTGCGATCGCCGATTCCCGCCGTCTCACCCTTCCCCTGCGCCACCTGCTGGGATTTGGCGATATTGCCGTTCACTTGAGCGATCCGGCGGATATCCTCACCGAAACTGCTGGCGATCGGCTGCGGGAACATTTAACCGCCTTGGCCATTCGTCAAACCTTAGTCTATCATCGCCTGCGCGACAGTATCGGCATCCTCACGAACGGCATTCACAATGCCACTTTAGAATTCGCCGCACAATGCGGATGGCAACCCCTTATCTTTTTCGCCCGGGGGGTGGTTTACTTGGCCCCGCCATCGGCTACCCCACCCGATCGCGATCGGTTAAAAACGGTCATTTGGCAGCGCCTTAGTGGCGTCCTCAGCCAGAAAATGCGCGATGGGGATATCGGCTTCAAACGCAGTGGGAAAGGCTTAAAACTTGCCCCGCAAACCGCAGAATTATTTCCCGCCGCTGCCTTAATTCGACAATTGCCTCAAGCGATAGAAGTGCGGGTAAACAATATCAAAAATCCCGCTACCCCCAAGCGCTTGGATAAGCTCGTCGCGCAAGGAAACTTAACCCCAGAAGCGCGAGAAACCCTGGCACCGGGTGCGGATTTACGCAGCGATCGCTTGGCGGAATTAATCATCCTCATCCAGCGGGAATTTTTACCCCACTGTGACCAGTATGTTTCCCAGATACTCGATACCCTTCAGCTCTCGGATTGCTTGGGAGAAGAAGAGGTTAATATTACCCTGGGTGGGGTAAACTATGGATGGTATCGGGTGGCGGCGGAATATTTCCACCGACATGGAGGGTTGGATTTAGAACAAACCAGCGATTTCCTGTCGGAATTGGCAGAAAACATCGCTGATTGGGCGAGCGAGAATGACCTGTTACCACCCTTTGAAAGTCCTACTCGGGAGGTGTTCGACCGCTATGTAGAGCGGTACTTGGACGTATCCGAATGGGAAACATTCGTACCGGATTTCGAGGGAGAATTGACGGGGTACGTCCGGGCAAAAACCCGTGGCGCGAAACAGCCAATTTGCTCTCTGAGTTCCGGAGAATTTCCCTCGGAAGACCAGCTAGATTCTGTGGTATTATTCAAACCGCAGCAATATAGCAATAAAAACAAATTAGGTGGGGGTAAAATTAAGCGGGGTATTTCTAAAATTTGGGCGTTAGAAATGCTGCTGCGCCAAGCGTTGTGGTCGGCGCGGGCGGGGAAATTTGAAGAGCAACAGCCTGTGTTTCTCTATATTTTTCCAGCGTATGTATATGCGCCGCAAACCATCCAAGCGATTCGCGGATTGATGGTAGAAATTAAGTCGGTGAATTTGTGGGATGTTCGCAAACAATGGTGCGATCGCGGACTGGAATTAAGCAGTTTATCCCAGTTGAATTGGTTGGCGGAAGACCGAGAATTGGGAGAGCGCGATCGCACCCGATACGATACCCAAGATTTGCCCTTTATGGCAACTACTTATACCACAACCCAGGGCAAAACTCTCACCGATGCCTGGGTACAACCCGCATTGCTGGCCCTCGCCCTCGCCAAACTGCTGGGGGTGCGGGTGGTGGCGACAAGCAGCACTGTGCCTTTATATAGCAGCGATCGCGAATTTAGCGGTTCGGCGGTATTCGATGGGGCGGCGGGATTTTGGTCTCTGTTGGGGGGGTCCGCCTCGGTCCGCATCGAAACCCTGGATGCAACCTTAACTCGCCTGCTGGTTCTCTATACCTTGCACCTAGACAACCGCAGCAACCCCCCGGATGCGCGCTGGAGTGCTTTGAATGGTACGGCGCGCCAGGTAATGACCGATATTCTGCATATTTTCGCGATCGCCGCCGAAGGATTGCGCCGTCACCAGCGCGACACTCCCACCGCAGAAGAGGTCAACCGATATTGGAACTTTGCTCGCATTTGGTTACAAGGGGATACTACTATGCAAGATAAACTCAATCTGATAGAGCGGTTGGTTCGAGAATACCGCACCTTTTATCAAGTGAATCTCAGTACCTCCAGTCACGGGATTTTGCTCCCGCTGTCGAAAGCGCTGGACACGATTTTATCGGTGCCCACGCAAGTGGATGAGGAGGATATGATATTACAAGGTGCGGGACTGCTGAAAGATGCGATCGACCGCCAACCGGTTTATACTCGTCCTTTATTGCAGGATAAAACCGTGCCTTTTCCCACCCGCCAACAACAGGAACTCGAAGCGATTCATCGCTTTATGCAAACCTGCGTGCGCGATTTATTTGGTACCCTCTACCGGGGCGATCGCGCCCTGCTGCAAGAAAATCGCAACCGCATCAAATCCGGTGCGGAATTTGCCTATCGCTGGTTAGCATTGCAGGAAAAAACCGACAATTCCTCTGATTAATTGGAAGGATACGGGGACTAAAAGTCCCCATCTCAGAGCTAAAGTCAGTTGACAACCGACTGAAGATATCACTTCTCCTTCGAGAGTCGTTTCTCACGATAATTTACCCAGTTTTGAATCAAGGAACAAACCATGAGCCAATTAGACAGCATCAAAAGTTACTTTCGCGGTCATTTTCCCCGAATTGCTACGGGTAAATACGTTCATTTTATCCTGTTGCGCCACAGTCAATCTTTCCCGGTATTTCAAACCGATGGAGTTCTGAATACTGCCCGCACACAAGCGGGAATTGAAGCTCAAGAAACCATGAGCCGACTGGTGTTATTCAAGCGCAAGCAAACCACACCAGAACGGTTGGTGGGACGGGAATTGCTTCGCTCCCTTTCTCTCACCAGCGCCGACTCTAACGAGAGCAATTACTGCGAGTACAATGGGGAAAATTCCTGCAAAAAATGTCCCGACTGCATTCTGTATGGATTTGCGATCGGGGATAGCGGTTCTGAGCGTTCTAAAGTGTATTCCGATTCTGCATTTTCCCTGAGCGCCTACGAACAATCTCATCGCAGCTTTACCTTTAATGCCCCGTTTGAAGGCGGAACTATGAGCGAAAAAGGCAAAATGCGAAGTGCAATTAACGAACTGGATCACGTGGTTCCGGAAGTCACCTTTCCCACGGTGGAAACCCTGCGCGATGCAACCTATGAAGGGTTTATTTACGTGCTGGGAAATTTGCTGCGAACCCGGCGATATGGGGCACAAGAATCGCGCACCGGCACTATGCGAAACTATCCCGTGGCGATTGTTTTATGTGACGGTGAAATTTTCAGCAATCTGCATTTTACCCAAGCTTTGTATGATGGATTGAACGGCAAAGTCAATGGTGCGATCGCTGACATTTGCCACCACGCTACTGGCGTTGTCGATACGTTATTACAGGAGGAACCAGTGCGAATCGTGCATAAAATTTCTGGCGAACCATTAGATGAATTGCTGAATGAAGTTTCCGGCATTTATCAAGATGACGACCAATTGAATCAGGTGCTTTCTACCCTCTACGACCAAACCCAAACCTATGCGGAAACCTTTGGCGCAGAATCGGGCAAGAAAAAGAAGAAAAAATAATATCCCGACTCTGAATCCTTTGGGGTTTAATTAGGTTCGCAGCAATTATCAAGGTGCCAATTAATTGGCACCTTGATTGAGGGAGGCGGAACCTCGGGGAAAGGTTTCCAGCATGAGCTGGGAACCAGTTAAAAGGAATTCCTCTGCGTCGGTGCAGTGTGCTTGCCTAGGCGCGATTTCAATCCCCCGCTCGATTGTTGATTGGATTATCGTTTACTACCATAAAACCCATGCAACTTTACTATTGTCGGCTTACTCTTCACGATAACGTTTTCTTTGCCACCCGCGAAATGGGAATTCTCTACGAAACCGAGAAATACCTGCATAATTGGGCGCTTACCTATGCTTTTTTTGCCAGTCAATATATGGCGCAACCCTATCGCTTGCAGGGAGAATTGGCGCAAAAACCCAGTTATTTAGACCCGAATCGGGAGCAAAATTTACTGGCGCTCAATCCGGAAGGGGTTTATCTATTTCCGGCGCGTCCCCTGCGCTACTCCTATCAAGTGAATACTTTTAAAGCGGCGCAAACTAACTTTTACGGGAAATCCAAACAGTTCGGCGAAAAAGGAGCGAATCGCAACTATCCGATTAATTACGGAAGAGCGAAAGAACTGGCGGTGGGAAGTGAATATTGTACCTATTTAATCGGATCGGATTTGATGAGAGTGCCGCGCTGGATTCGGGTAGGAAAATGGATGGCTAAGGTGAAAGTTCGCGCTGAATTAATTCCGGAAGCGGCGATCGCATCTGGTTCTGGGGATTATACCTGCCTTCATCCTCTCAATCCGATTGATTTACCGCCCACCCAGGAGTTATTAGTTTATAATCGGATTGTCATGCCCCCGGTGAGCTTGATAAGTCAGGCGCGCTTGCAAGGAGAATATTTGCAGTTGAGAGGGGAAGAATGGGACGAATGGCGGCAGGATTTTCCAGAAATTCCGTCAGCGGTTTATTTACCGAAAGGGGTGAGTTATGGAGCAAGAAGCAGTGCCAATGTCAGATAAATTGCATCATCTGTATTCGATTGTGGTAGAATTGGTGGCGATGGAATCGGGGAAGCCACCGGCAACCTTGGGACGAGCCATTCACGCCCTCGTTTTGCGCTGGTTGCAGTTAGGAAATCCGGATGTGGCAGAACGCATTCATGCCAGTCAGATGTCTCCGTTGAGTTTGTCTGGATTGATGGGTCATCGTCGCTCAAAACAGACGCAACCGGGAGATAGTTTTCTGTTTCGGATTGGCCTGTTAGATGAGGGGCTAATTCAACCGCTGTTGTTGGGATTGACAAAGTGGGAAAATCAGCCCGTTGTGTTGGGGAAATTTCCGTTTGTTTGGACGCGATCGCTGATGATGCCGGAGAGTCATCCGTTAGCAGATTGTTCCGCCTACGAAACCTTGGTCAATGCGCCTTCTCTTGGTGGGAATATTCAGTTAAATTTTAATTCGCCGACGAGCTTTAAACAACAGCAGGGAATTCAAAATTTTCCCTTGCCCGATTTGGTGTTTGGCAGTTTGCATCGTCGGTGGAATAGCTTTGCACCCCCGGGGTTGCATTTTCCCGAAATCAATTGGCAAGGGTGGGTGTCTGCTTATGAATTGAAAACCCATGCTTTGCGATTGGAAGGCGGGGCGGAAATTGGCGCGCAGGGGTGGATTCGCTATCGGTTTTCCGATGCGGAACAGGCGCGAATTGCCGCGATTTTAGCCCGGTTTGCTTTCTTCGCCGGCGTGGGGCGAAAAACCACGATGGGAATGGGACAAACTGAGTTGATAGTCAAGGAAAAACCGAAACCGAAAAAGAAGCAGAGGTGAGAAGATGGGAGAAGAGTATTTGCCCCTGTCGTATTTGAATGCTTGGGAATATTGCCCCCGCCGCTTTTATTGGGAGTATGTGTTGGGGGAAATGGCGGAAAACGAGCATATTTTGCGCGGGCGGCACTTGCATCGGAATATTGATGAGGAAGGGATAGCGCGCGAAGGCGATAAATTGATTCGCCGTCAGCAGTGGGTATGGAGCGATCGCCTGCTGGTGAAAGGGATTATCGATGCGGTGGAAGAAGAAGGGGGAGAATGGGTGCCGGTGGAGTATAAAAAAGGGAAAATGGCGCGACATCTCAACGACCATTTTCAGTTGTGTGCCGCTGCATTGTGTTTGGAAGAAAGAGGCGATCGCCTAGTGAGGTATGGGGAGATTTTCTATTATGGCAACCGCCGTCGTCAGCGGGTGGAATTTACCCCGGAATTGCGCGCAGCGACGGAAGCGGCGATCGCTGCTGCCCGGGCGGCGGTGAACCAACCCATGCCCCCTCCCCTGCAACCGGTGCAAAAATGCCGCGATTGTAGTTTGTTGGGGATTTGTTTGCCCAAGGAAATGAAACGGTTACATCTACCTTAATTGAATGAACGGGTCAGGGGTACATTAGCAACCAACCGTTACCCCTGCACCCGCCGCGATCGGGAACAGGGAATTTAACTCCGTTCCGTGAATCGCCCACCAGAACCGTAACTGATGAGTGGAAAACGTATCATCAAGGAGAAATTATGTCTGTATTGTATCTCACTCAACCGAATGCCCTGCTGAGCAAAAAATACGAAGCGTTTAACGTGGCTCTCGAGCGCGAGGATGGAACTTGGCAGAAACAACCCGTTGCGGCGCAAACCCTGGAACAGATAGTATTGATGGGGAATCCCAGTATCACCGGGGAAGCTTTGTGCTATGCTTTGGAATTGGGATTGCCGGTGCATTATCTGTCCGGATTTGGCAAATATTTGGGGTCGGCACTTCCCGGGTATTCCCGCAACGGTCAGTTGCGCTTGGCACAGTACGAGGCGCATCGGGATGTAGCCCGACGACTGGAAATTGTTAAGACGATCGTGGCCGGGAAAATCCACAATCAGCACGCTGTGTTGTATCGCCACGGGCAGAAAGATAATCCCCTGAAGCAGCGCAAAGCAGCGGTGGGGAAACAGGAGACTTTAGACCAAGTGCGGGGAACTGAAGGGATGGCCGCCCGGGAGTATTTCGCACGGTGGACCGCTATGTTACCCGAACCTTGGGAACTTCCGGGTCGCCACCGCCGCCCGCCCACGGATCCGGTGAATGCCCTGCTCAGTTTCAGCTACGGACTCCTGCGGGTGCAGGTGACCGCCGCCGTGCATTTGGCTGGGTTGGATCCGTATATCGGCTACTTGCATGACACTACTCGCGGACAACCGGCAGTGGTGTTGGATTTGATGGAGGAGTTGCGCCCGTTGATTGCGGATAATCTGGTGCTCTCAGTGCTGACTCATAAGGAAATCAAATCGGCGGATTTTACCGAAAGTCTGGGGGCTTATCGATTGGCGGATGGGGCACGCAAAACCTTTCTGCAGGCGTTTGAGCGCAAACTGACTTCGGAGTTCAAGCATCCGGTGTTTGAATATCGCTGCACTTACCGACGGGCGATCGAGTTGCAAGCGCGTCTGTTTGCCCGTCATTTGCACGAAGGTGTGCCCTATAAACCGTTGATTTTGCGATGAAAGCGTTATTGTATTTGGTGGTTTACGATTTGCCGGCCACTAAGGCAGGGAATAAGCGCCGTCAGCGCTTGCATGATTTGCTCTGTGGCTATGGGGCCTGGAAGCAGTACAGTTTGTTTGAGTGCTTTCTGACTCCGAAGCAGTTTGCTAGCCTCCAGCATCAAATCGAGGATTTGATTAAAATGGGGGAAGACGCAGTGTGCATCTATGTTTTGGATGCTACGGCGGTGCAGCGCACGGTGGTTTATGGGGTGGCACCCCCTAGACAGGAAACTACCACTATCTTATAATCGGGATATCGGAATTTTGGCAGGGGAAAGCGGGGTCGAAAACCCCGGGGGTCCCGCCAAATCGCCAGAACCTTGACAAGACAATAGTTTCGGGGTTTTACCCCCTGGGGCTTCCCCCAATCGCGGGCGCTGAAATCAACTTCGACTTCGACTCCCGCCAAAATCGCTCTCAGAAGCCCCTCCCCATCTGGGGTCTCAGGCTCAGTCTTTCAATTCAATGAATCCCGGCAACGGGATTGAAACATCATTCCATTTATAATCTCGTGATTGAAAATTTTAGCTTTCAATTCAATGAATCCCGGCAACGGGATTGAAACTAGAATCCAATTTGTCAAGGGTTTTTCAATAAAATTAGACTTTCAATTCAATGAATCCCGGCAACGGGATTGAAACAATGTCGTCGTCGGAGTTTCAGCGTTACGAGGCTTCTTTCAATTCAATGAATCCCGGCAACGGGATTGAAACATTTTGCTTCCAGCATTATTTGTCCTCAACTCTCTACACTTTCAATTCAATGAATCCCGGCAACGGGATTGAAACCGAGCAAAAACAATGTCATTATTTATTAATTTATGTCTTTCAATTCAATGAATCCCGGCAACGGGATTGAAACGTTTCTACGATACCCCCTAAGTAATTTTCTTCCTCGGACTTTCAATTCAATGAATCCCGGCAACGGGATTGAAACTAATAGTTTTAGCTTTTAAGGGAGCAATATGGGAAAACTTTCAATTCAATGAATCCCGGCAACGGGATTGAAACAACTTAAAAAATAGTTTGAAGGAGTTGTGCATAAAACTTTCAATTCAATGAATCCCGGCAACGGGATTGAAACTAATTAGGTTTAATTCAAAGGTAAAATTATTTGCCCCTTTCAATTCAATGAATCCCGGCAACGGGATTGAAACTCAAAAATAATAATTTGACTCGCGCCACAAACTTCCGCTTTCAATTCAATGAATCCCGGCAACGGGATTGAAACATAGATTGAAGAAAGTCTCGCAAACTTTCTTGTTTCTTTCAATTCAATGAATCCCGGCAACGGGATTGAAACCCAAGCCTCTAAACGGGGAGTCAATTGGTCTCGGTTAGCTTTCAATTCAATGAATCCCGGCAACGGGATTGAAACTTAAGAAGGAGGCTTCTTCTTTAAGCCAAGCTCTAAACCTTTCAATTCAATGAATCCCGGCAACGGGATTGAAACGATAACGGGATAGCCCGTCTTCCTTTTCTTCTTCCTTCTTTCAATTCAATGAATCCCGGCAACGGGATTGAAACAAACCGAAGTTTTTGTCGGCGAAAATTTGGAAAATTGCTTTCAATTCAATGAATCCCGGCAACGGGATTGAAACCAGCCAATGCGGCGCCTTAAAAAAGTTGGGAAAAGCTCTTTCAATTCAATGAATCCCGGCAACGGGATTGAAACTCAACACTGGCACTTTATTTTTTGCCCGGTGGCTTGCTTTCAATTCAATGAATCCCGGCAACGGGATTGAAACGGGAGCATAAAAGCCGATCGCCTCCGGCTGCTCACCTTTCAATTCAATGAATCCCGGCAACGGGATTGAAACATCAATCGGGCATGGGCGGGGAAAAACTTGGCGGCGCTTTCAATTCAATGAATCCCGGCAACGGGATTGAAACGACGCGCTATAATAGAAACAGAAAGGAGGGGAGGACTTTCAATTCAATGAATCCCGGCAACGGGATTGAAACCTACCTTGTTTTTTTTGGCGGCTCACCTCTTCTCCCTCTTTCAATTCAATGAATCCCGGCAACGGGATTGAAACCAGACCTGGCAAGGGTTGCCTCTCTCATCCGTGTGTTCTTTCAATTCAATGAATCCCGGCAACGGGATTGAAACTAAAGCCAGCCCAACACGTGAAAGCTATAATAGCGCTTTCAATTCAATGAATCCCGGCAACGGGATTGAAACGCAACGCAGCCTACAGAGAGGAAGAAAACACTAGAAGCACTTTCAATTCAATGAATCCCGGCAACGGGATTGAAACCATCCAAAGCATCATTAGTGTATGCCTCGTACAATGCTTTCAATTCAATGAATCCCGGCAACGGGATTGAAACAAACCTGGATAGAGGGCGATTTAAAGTGCTTGGAGAGCCTTTCAATTCAATGAATCCCGGCAACGGGATTGAAACCCTTTACGACCGTCGGCAAGCTCTTCAGTCTGAAAGGGCTTTCAATTCAATGAATCCCGGCAACGGGATTGAAACATCTTTTGCACAAAAGCTGACCCGGACTACTTTCAATTCAATGAATCCCGGCAACGGGATTGAAACCAGTTCTCGGAGGTCAGCCTTTGGGGGAAAAGCTTTGTGCTTTCAATTCAATGAATCCCGGCAACGGGATTGAAACTTCCCGTGGCGGCTGCTGTGGCGGCGGTTTCCGGGCTTTCAATTCAATGAATCCCGGCAACGGGATTGAAACAAAGTTTTATTGCACCCCCCGGTGTTGGGGTCGCAGCCTTTCAATTCAATGAATCCCGGCAACGGGATTGAAACAAGAATTTATCTTCACTACTCTGGAAGGTCAGACGCCTTTCAATTCAATGAATCCCGGCAACGGGATTGAAACAAGACTGTGTAAGCCCGGGCGGGCTTATCCGCGACCTTTCAATTCAATGAATCCCGGCAACGGGATTGAAACCATCTTGAAACAGATTTCAAATGCACTTCCTTAAGCTTTCAATTCAATGAATCCCGGCAACGGGATTGAAACTACATTTATTAATCTCCCGCCCTCCAGGGCGTAGCCCTCTTTCAATTCAATGAATCCCGGCAACGGGATTGAAACTATTCTAGTTTCCCCCTTCTAATCCGGTCTCCCGGCGCCTTTCAATTCAATGAATCCCGGCAACGGGATTGAAACTAAAGGTCGATTGCCTTTCGAGGGGAATCCTCGAAAACTTTCAATTCAATGAATCCCGGCAACGGGATTGAAACACGCGCCTGAATTTTAATATTTGGGAACAACTCCCGACTTTCAATTCAATGAATCCCGGCAACGGGATTGAAACCTTTGTTAAGCGGACGCATAGAAAGCATACACTTTACTTTCAATTCAATGAATCCCGGCAACGGGATTGAAACTAGTAGAGAGCATACCAGCAGCTAATACGTAGAGAACTTTCAATTCAATGAATCCCGGCAACGGGATTGAAACTTTTCTCAAAACTTGAAAACTCCTCTGCACTCAGACTTTCAATTCAATGAATCCCGGCAACGGGATTGAAACTTTTCTGGCACGCTTCTATGGGATACCATTAAGTGCCCCTTTCAATTCAATGAATCCCGGCAACGGGATTGAAACCTATAATAGAAAAAGCAGGGGGAGGAAAGGGGAGAGCTTTCAATTCAATGAATCCCGGCAACGGGATTGAAACAAAAAAAGGGCACGCCCAACGGGCGCCCAACGGGCACGCTTTCAATTCAATGAATCCCGGCAACGGGATTGAAACTTCGCGTTTGCTGCTTCGCGGTGATAAATCCTAGGCGACTTTCAATTCAATGAATCCCGGCAACGGGATTGAAACATTTCTTTTAAATCTTCGCTAGTGAGAGAGTCTAGCTTTCAATTCAATGAATCCCGGCAACGGGATTGAAACCGGTCGCGGTCGCGGTCGCGCGGTCGCGCGGTCGGGCTTTCAATTCAATGAATCCCGGCAACGGGATTGAAACAAATCAGACAACTCGACCGATTGTTCCGAATCCGGTTCTTTCAATTCAATGAATCCCGGCAACGGGATTGAAACACAGCTATATCGCCCCTATCAGGAGCAATGGGAGGTGCTTTCAATTCAATGAATCCCGGCAACGGGATTGAAACTTACCAACGTCAATCACTTGGTCACCGGACAACCGTCTTTCAATTCAATGAATCCCGGCAACGGGATTGAAACCAGATTCTGTAATCGCTCTTTTAGTTTGCGGACTCGTCTTTCAATTCAATGAATCCCGGCAACGGGATTGAAACATGTACATCTTGCTAATATCCCATGGAGGAAGATTGCTTTCAATTCAATGAATCCCGGCAACGGGATTGAAACTGAGGCTCAAGGGTCCCAGAACTTTCGGCAAAAGCCTTTCAATTCAATGAATCCCGGCAACGGGATTGAAACATAAAGTTGAAAAATTATGCGCAGAACGCGGATGGCTTTCAATTCAATGAATCCCGGCAACGGGATTGAAACACTAAAATAATTGTACTTTTTACTACTAAGGTAACCTTTCAATTCAATGAATCCCGGCAACGGGATTGAAACTAGAAAATATTTTAAATTTATTCAAACCCTTCTCTACACTTTCAATTCAATGAATCCCGGCAACGGGATTGAAACACTCTCTTTGTCCGTATGATTGCAATTTTCTTGGTAACTTTCAATTCAATGAATCCCGGCAACGGGATTGAAACTTGTTCATGGTTGTTGCTAGACACCGTAATTGTCTGGCTTTCAATTCAATGAATCCCGGCAACGGGATTGAAACACCTTGATAGCTACATTCTGGCGAAGTGGGTGGTGGCACTTTCAATTCAATGAATCCCGGCAACGGGATTGAAACCCTTCTACTTGGGATTTATTTGCACCTCAAAGCCAGACTTTCAATTCAATGAATCCCGGCAACGGGATTGAAACCCCTATCTCATAGGCGCCTTGAGATTGCTCCACCACCTTTCAATTCAATGAATCCCGGCAACGGGATTGAAACGGAAATCTTTTGATTTTGGTTCTTGGTTTCCAGAGGACTTTCAATTCAATGAATCCCGGCAACGGGATTGAAACACGAAATCTAAAGAAACCCCCTTTTTGATTTCCTTACTTTCAATTCAATGAATCCCGGCAACGGGATTGAAACAAGATTTCGTTGCGGCTAATAAGTTTGTCTAGCCAACTTTCAATTCAATGAATCCCGGCAACGGGATTGAAACATCGACTTGTCTTTAACCCGTACAGGGATTTTTTCCCTTTCAATTCAATGAATCCCGGCAACGGGATTGAAACCAGAGGGTAGCGGGTTATCGGATAGACGGCTATCAACTTTCAATTCAATGAATCCCGGCAACGGGATTGAAACATATCCGTCTGTTTCACCTTCGGCTTCAATTTCGAGTCTTTCAATTCAATGAATCCCGGCAACGGGATTGAAACAAGAAAGAATTGTCAAGGCCGTTTAATTAAACATTAATCTTTCAATTCAATGAATCCCGGCAACGGGATTGAAACCTTATCCCGGATGCCACATGGCAGAACATCCTTGATGCTTTCAATTCAATGAATCCCGGCAACGGGATTGAAACTTAAAAAAGACTTGACAATCTAATCTGGGTGCGCTACACTTTCAATTCAATGAATCCCGGCAACGGGATTGAAACCTCTTCCTTTTGGTAGCGGTACGTCTTCAATTTCAGAACTTTCAATTCAATGAATCCCGGCAACGGGATTGAAACATGCTTTCTTCAATTTCTTTGCTCAGTTTGGACGGCAGCTTTCAATTCAATGAATCCCGGCAACGGGATTGAAACAACCGCCTTATGATAGAATATAGCTCTATATAGTGCTTTCAATTCAATGAATCCCGGCAACGGGATTGAAACAACCCCGTTTCCCTTAATAGTTCTTCCTTACGCATGCTTTCAATTCAATGAATCCCGGCAACGGGATTGAAACCTCGACTCAATACACCGGATAAGTTTCGCAAATGACTTTCAATTCAATGAATCCCGGCAACGGGATTGAAACTGCACCGAATTTCACCTTCTGCCGCGTCATCTTTGGGTCTTTCAATTCAATGAATCCCGGCAACGGGATTGAAACAAGTAGTCTGTTAAATCTGGTTCTGGTTCCGAGTTCTTTCAATTCAATGAATCCCGGCAACGGGATTGAAACAGGGTTTTAACATTACGGGTAAGGCGTGAGTACGGCTTTCAATTCAATGAATCCCGGCAACGGGATTGAAACGTTGACAGAAAACCCTCGTTCACCTACGAGTAGTAGCTTTCAATTCAATGAATCCCGGCAACGGGATTGAAACTTTGGCGGTCGAGACAACGTCGAAAAAGTCTGCGCACTTTCAATTCAATGAATCCCGGCAACGGGATTGAAACTGCTTTTGGATTGTCTCCAAATCCAAAATACCCGTCCGTGCTTTCAATTCAATGAATCCCGGCAACGGGATTGAAACGCCTAGAGCAACTTAGTTTTTCTCAAAGCACAGAAGACTTTCAATTCAATGAATCCCGGCAACGGGATTGAAACACTCATATAGATTTCCGACTTGCCAAAGGACGCGATATCTTTCAATTCAATGAATCCCGGCAACGGGATTGAAACTTATCTAATATTTCAAGACCATCTATCATGTCAACCATTTTTTCAATTCAATGAATCCCGGCAACGGGATTGAAACACATCTCTCGGCGTTCTTGCGACCCTAATCTTGCCGCTTTCAATTCAATGAATCCCGGCAACGGGATTGAAACAAGATGCGATCGCGGCATGAGAGAAGACCAATCATGCTTTCAATTCAATGAATCCCGGCAACGGGATTGAAACGCAATTGCGATCGATTTTACGAGTTTTGGCGGGGGCACTTTCAATTCAATGAATCCCGGCAACGGGATTGAAACAATATTTCATTGTTTATCGGTCGATAGTTCACCGGCCTTTCAATTCAATGAATCCCGGCAACGGGATTGAAACCAGAATTTGAGAGGCGCCAAAATCCTCTGGAACCCAACTTTCAATTCAATGAATCCCGGCAACGGGATTGAAACCATCCAATTAAACCGTTAACTCAGTTTTAACACAACTTTCAATTCAATGAATCCCGGCAACGGGATTGAAACACATTTCCAACCAAACCCTTCGGTGAAATGCTCTTTCTTTCAATTCAATGAATCCCGGCAACGGGATTGAAACAATGAATTTTTTACCTTGCTGGAGGAGAGACCGCTTTCAATTCAATGAATCCCGGCAACGGGATTGAAACACTCACCTCCTAAAGCAGTTACTGACGCGGCGATCGCCTTTCAATTCAATGAATCCCGGCAACGGGATTGAAACTTCTATGGCTCCACGAGAGTTTATTTCTGTTACCTTCTTTCAATTCAATGAATCCCGGCAACGGGATTGAAACTCTCGAAAGTTTATCTCGGTCGCCTTTACCCCTTTGTCTTTCAATTCAATGAATCCCGGCAACGGGATTGAAACTAGTAACACCACGTGTTGGCTATTCCTTGGGAAACCTTTCAATTCAATGAATCCCGGCAACGGGATTGAAACCCGCACATAAGAGCTACTCTTTTTTTGATTCTCTCCTTTCAATTCAATGAATCCCGGCAACGGGATTGAAACAAACGGACGACGGTTTTGTAAGTTTTCTTCCCTGTCCCTTTCAATTCAATGAATCCCGGCAACGGGATTGAAACTTTTTCCTTTTATCCGCATAAATCGTTACCTTTGTTCTTTCAATTCAATGAATCCCGGCAACGGGATTGAAACAGGCAAGTTGTTCATACTCCTCTGGGGGGCGTTCCCTTTCAATTCAATGAATCCCGGCAACGGGATTGAAACTCGAGAATTGGGGAAAGGATTTTGAGAAAGCGCCGGACCTTTCAATTCAATGAATCCCGGCAACGGGATTGAAACCCTACAAAAATAGGCAATTCTCGCCGCCCTACAGCTTTCAATTCAATGAATCCCGGCAACGGGATTGAAACACCCTTCCGCCGCTGTAGGCGTAGGAACGTCATAGGAACTTTCAATTCAATGAATCCCGGCAACGGGATTGAAACCATTTCGTCAAGATTTTCTCCCACAGTTTCATGCCACTTTCAATTCAATGAATCCCGGCAACGGGATTGAAACGAGTTCTTTTACTCCGAACGCTTTCATCCAGCCTTGGACTTTCAATTCAATGAATCCCGGCAACGGGATTGAAACAGCAAGCCTTTAAATGATAAAAAAACGGGAATGAAACTTTCAATTCAATGAATCCCGGCAACGGGATTGAAACCCTATGGTGGATACAGTTGCAGTACGGCTACCCATGTACTTTCAATTCAATGAATCCCGGCAACGGGATTGAAACCACAATTTTCCAACTTTTGCCAAGGGGGGTTGGAAAACTTTCAATTCAATGAATCCCGGCAACGGGATTGAAACCGGCGACAGGATAAAGGTATCATCCCCCTCCCCTCCCTTTCAATTCAATGAATCCCGGCAACGGGATTGAAACTGGCGTTAACGACGTTGATGCTATTGATGTTGTTGACTTTCAATTCAATGAATCCCGGCAACGGGATTGAAACTTTCCAAATAGTTAAGGCTTTTTTCCAAGCCGAAGAAACTTTCAATTCAATGAATCCCGACAACGGGATTGAAACCTTCGGGGTTCCCACCCTACCCGCACGTTCCGATCGCTTTTAATTCAATGAATCCCGGCAACGGGATTGAAACCACTACTTTATAACGATTGTCAAGGGGGTTTGGAAAAACTTTCAATTCAATGAATCCCGGCAACGGGATTGAAACTCTTCATTTTTTTGTCCCCTATTAATCTTCCTGAATTCTTTGAATTCAATGAATCCGGGCAACGGGATTGCAACTCTAATTAACTAGACAATTTAACTCCTCAGTCCGTGGCTTCAGTTTAACCCGATTGACCGATCGCATTTCTCCGCGATCGCCCCACCGATGCAGTGGCGGGGGTCACGCACCTGACAGGTGTGAGAAAGCTACATCAGGGAAACAATGCCATAATGCAGCAACAACGCCGCCAACCCGGTTCCCACGCCCAGACCGATCGCAGTAGTTAAGCCAAACTTCCGCAGGGCGAGACCGATACCGTAATTGTGCCGTTGAATCGCACTTTTGGCGGTTCTGCTGCATATCCAGGCGGTAACGCCCACTTCGGCTATTTGTCCCGGAATCCCGGTAGTGATACCAACTAACACAAAAGACGTGCCAAAAATCAGCAGAGGAAGCAGAACCACCGCCCGTTTGAGAGTGGCCTTAAAGATATCTAACAGCCCAATCCCGATTCCGCCCATACCGGTGCCGAATAGGGCGATCGCCAATACCTTTCTCACCGGATGGTCCAACCAATCAATCGGCAATTGGCTCACCAATCCTATGCCCAACACCGCCAGAGAAGGAGCTGCCAACCACCTGCGAGAGAACTCCGCAAATCTCTCGATATCTGCATCTTTCACCTTTTCGGAAAACCCTTGGGCCGCAAGTGCGACCAAGGGAACCGCCACCGCGATCGCCATTTCCGGATAAACCGCCAGCAACGGCAAACTTCCCCCCACCCATACTAACACAATCTGCACCGGAAAAACCGCATTTGAACGCACAATTTTACCCGAATCTGCCTGCTGGATTTCTGCCGCTTCCACCCGCACGGATATGGGAATAATCTGGGTGGGAGTGGCGCAATTAGAGTGCAGTAAAATATGGCCTTCGTAGCTGCTATTTTGCCCTAAATCGCTCGACTCGATAGTCACGGTGCAATCCACCTGATTTTTTTTCAACTTAATCGGTTTTATAGCAATCCAATCCGAAGATGCCGGGGAATTTTCCGACGGGGGAGCGATTTCCCAATAGGCATCGAGCTTCGTATGGGGAACCACATTTTTCACAGTAATCGTATCCGAGAGTACCTCCCCAGATTTACCGCTCAATTCGATGCGCGTTTTGCTAAACTCCACTTGGGGTAAAGTACGAGTGACATTCAAAGGAGCGATCGCTTCTAAAGCACTCGCCGCATCGGGAAAGCGCTCTTTTGCATTCGGTTCCACCATTGTTTGCAACCACTGAATAAACTCATCGCTCGCCTGGGGCACCAAATGGGCAAAATTAATCCGATAGTTGCTATCGATCGCAGTGGTTAAATCCCGGGAGGGAGTTTGGGTCAGCAAGCAAATCAGGGTTGCCCCCAACCCGTACAAATCCGAAGCTTCAGTGAGGGGAAGATTGAGTAACTGTTCTGGCGGCATAAATCCGGGAGTGCCAGAAACCACGCTGCTTTGCACCACTTCACCGCCGCCGATGCGGGCAAAGCCAAAATCGATTAAATACACATTGCCGCGATCGTCGAGTAAAATATTTTCAGGTTTAATATCCCGATGAATCACAGCGGGAATGCGGTTTTGCAGATAAACCAAAATTTCCAAAACCGCGATCGCAATTTGCTTGACCTTCCCCGGATCGAAGCGGCTCCGAATCGCTAAAGAGCGAGCATTTTTGTACTCGTGAACCAAGCAAAACCCTTCAGCAGTCTCGAAAGAATCGAGATAGCGGGGGATACCGGGGTGACTGAGATTCTGCAACACTTGGATTTCCCGTTCGTGGGCTTTGTACGCCGACCAATCCGCACCGGGTTTGGCAAACTGAAATTGTTTGATTACCGTAGGTTGCTGAGATGCGGTGTGGGTCGCCAAATAAGTAGAACGACCCCCGGCATAATTATGGCCCAACACCTGAAGCACTTGATACCCGTGGGGCATAAAGTCAGGGAAATGCTGGCGATTTGGAACTTTGGCAGAAGTTTTTTCCTCTACACCTGTAGCAACTTGGCGGTGGAGATGGGGTTCGGCGTCCGGGTTAGAGGCGGTTGCGGGGTTGGATGGCGATTTGCCCGGGGCAAACCGCTGGGAAATATTGGTCAACCAATTTCTCACGACTTTTCCAGCCATAACTTTACCTATAGTGGCGATCCCTCTCTATTTTAGGCGATGGGCAATTGTCAAGCCCTTCCAGGGCTGAGGTAAAATTTCGAGCATTGAAAGGGGCGAGTTTTTGCCCGGATGGCACAGAGGAGAAGGGGAGTTGCGAAGGAGAACTCCTTCGCGCCACTTTTCCCGAACCGGCGGCATACAGATTAAACCACATCCTGACCAACAGGGGCACCGATGAAGGGACAGCATCTATGGAGCCAGAACAGTTAAGAAAATTAGCGGCACAGTTAGACAGTGATGTGCCGATGATGGGAAGATGGTTGCGGCGTCAGGCGGCGATCGCCCTTGCTCGGGAGAAAACGCCGGAGACGGTGAAGATATTGGCCAAGGCGTTAATCGAGTCCGAGGATGAAACCGTGCAGGCGATCGCCACCGAAACCCTGCGACAGCTTGAAGACCCCGAGCAAATCGATACCGTCTGTGGAGTATGGGCGATCGCCCGGGATCCGAAATTAACCCATTTGCTCCTAGAGCGAGGTTGGGTCGCCTGCAACCCCCTACCCGTGCGGTTGCTCGCTGCATTAAAAACCGCACAATTCGAGACCATTATCCGCAGTGGGGCAGAAATCGTCAAACCCCTACTCGCCATCTGTCGCGATCGCGACCCGCAAATCGCCCATCGCGCCCGCCAATGTTTGTTTCGCCTGCACAATCAAGAGGCGATCGATGCTCTGTGCAAGCAATGGGCCATGACCCGCACCCCATTTCTGGAACAGGCGATTTTGAGCGGCGGTTATGTAGCGCGACAACCCGCCCTGGTTCGGGTGTTGAGTGCCTTGAAAGTGGGGCGGATGGACGTGGTGACGGCGGCGGGGGCGGAAGTGGTAGAACCCTTGTTAATTGCCTGTCGCGATATCGACCGCTGGCTGGGAATCCAAGCCCTGATGGCGCTTCGCAAGTTAGACCTAGCCGAAGCCCAGGAAGAAGTCTGTCGCTGGACGATTGACAAGGACCATCCCTTAGCCGGGGAGGCGGCGATCGCGGCGCGATATGCCCCTGCAGACCCGAAACAGCGCGCTATTTTTTACGTGTTAACGGAACAGTGGCGCGAGTACCAAGAGTTAGAATTTCATCACAGCTTGCTCGGGGCGGGCTATCAAGAAGCCTCCCAAACCCTGCGATCGCGCATCGCCCAAAAAGCCCGCAAAGCCGGACGCAGCGAGATTGTCGGCGCGATCGTCGGCGGCGTGCGGCGGCATCGACTCGGGGACATGACCCCTCGGGAATGGGAAACCGCGATCGAGATTCTCAAAGAACAGCAGCAATGGCACGATATGTGGCAACTGGCGCAGGTTGCTCCCGCGGTGTGGAGCGTCAAGTTACTGCGGGAAATCAATCCCGATTCCTTGCTGGAATGGGCACCGAGTCGCGAGGCGAAAGCCTGTGAGGCATTAAAGCAATTGGCGCATCAGTGCGTGGGGGAAGTGTCGGCCCTCGCCGGACAGATGCACTGCTCTCATATTATCGGCGATCGCAAACGACAAGTTACCAGCTTTGCCCTCGGGCCTGCGCCAATCAACTTTACCAGCGATCCGCCAATGGTGGCGATCGGTACCGCCGAAGGGTCGGTGCAGTTGTGGAGTACCATCACCGGAAAACTGCTCAAAGTCCTCGGCGTCCCCTCGTTGCGCTCTGCAGCTTTAGCCCAAGGAATGGTCAAACACGACGGGCCGGTGAATTGTCTCGCCTTCAGTCACCCTGGCGTGGGTTCCTACGGCAAAACCCTGCTCCTCGCCAGTGGTAGCGATGACGGCACCGTGCGCCTCTGGCGCACCTCCACCGGCCAAGCCCTCAAGCAGCTTACGGGTCACACCGCCCCGATCCATTGTTTGGCCATCAGCCCCACCGGGGAACAACTCGCTACCGGTAGCGCCGATGGCACCGTGCGCCTCTGGCGACTGCCCACCGGCACCCTGCAGGCTACCCTCACGGGCCATCAAGGCTGGATTAATTGTCTCGGAATCAGTCCCGACGGTCAATTGCTGGTTTCTGGCAGTTCTGATGGTACCGTGCGCTTGTGGTTGCTGCCTTCTGGAGACTTGCTGCAAACCCTCACGGGCCATGAAGGGCCGGTGGAATGCTTGAGTATCAGTCCCGATGGGCAGTTACTCGCTACCGCCAGTTGGGATAAAACTGTGCGCCTCTGGTGGCTTCCCGTGGGTGCGCCGTTCAAAACTCTCACCGGTCACACCGGTTCGGTGGGCTGCATGAGCTTTAGCCCCATCGGCAGCCAACTGGCGACCGGCAGCAATGATTATACCGTGCGGTTGTGGAAAATCCCCGACGGCGAACCGCTTTCGGTCCTGGAAGCCCATCAGGGGGCGGTGTCTTGTTTGGGGTTCAATCCTACCGGGGATATCCTCGCCAGTGGGAGTTGGGATAAAACCGTGCGCCTGTGGAATGCGAATACGGGGATGGCGTTACACCAGCAGGGGGACCATTCGGATTGGATTATGGGGGTGAATTTTAGCCCCAACGGTCAAGTGCTGGTGACGAGTAGTGGCGATCGCACGGTGCGTCTGTGGACCTCGGAAATTAGTCGTCTCGGACGCTTGCCGATGTCTGAGTTGTCTTTGCGGGATTTACAATTGGTACATGGCTTGCTTCGTTGCGATCGAACTTGCACGGCGGAACGCTCTTGGCTGGAATTTCTCCACGCCCTCATGCGCTGGCACCGTCGTTGCCTCGATCGGGGCATCCGTTCTTCCCTCAACACTCGGCAACAAGAACAGATGGATTTAAAATTCAAACCGAAATCCGATTGAGGTTCAATAAAGGAGGAGGACAATCGTGGTCAGAAAAAGGCACTGGAGTTTGCCGGAAGTTCGCAACTATTCTACCGATCGCATTTTTGCCAAATTACACGAGTTCGGCGTGGAAATTACTCCGGATGAATTTCGCCAGAGCGTTCCCGCGTATTACAGCCATGACGATTTGGTAGATGATTGGGAAAAACACTATGACTTAACTGCTGAAGGATACGATAAGGATTTTATCTTGATGGCGGCAATAGTGTTGTGGCAACGGTTAACGCCAGAGGTGTTTAGCGGCGATCTCATGCACGACGCGATCGAACAAGGGTATGATTACCTGAAAATCCATCGCGATGAAAAAACCTGCGACATTTGGCTGGATTGCTGGGATAAATTTAAAGCGCAATTTGTGCCGAGGTTAAACGCTTTTTCGGAGATTGACGAGAAACTAACCGGGGGTTTATATTTAACGTCTGCGTGGTTGCTGGATATCGAAACAGAATTGGCCAACGCTGGTCTCACTAACCCCGAATACCAGCGCAAGCATCTCCAATACTGCGAAGAGTTCCTCCAGTTGTTCCCCGATGCCGATGAAGAGAGTCTGGGATATATCAAAAGCGGTCGCGCGCAAGCTCACTTAGAGCGGGGAAATACCGCCCGGGGAGAAGAACTGTTTCGGCAGTTAGTTGAAGAACATCCGGGGTTTACTTGGGGGTATATCCATTGGGGGGATATCTACTGGCTGAAAAATTATCCGCATCTAGAGGTGGATTATCAAAAGGCAGAAGATATCTATCGGATGGGGTTAAAATATGGCGAGGGCGATCGCCAAGATGTGTTAGAGCGACTGAAAGAGTTAGAACAAGCAAGGCCACAGGGTAAAGGATTTGGAACTACGGTGCAGAAAAAAAAGGGGGAAAAATCCCAGAAGAAAAAGTAAAGAAGTGAGGGGGATGGTAATTTTTTCGTGCCCTGGGTTAACTTCATCTACAGCCATCGACCCTTACTCGGGTGGAGGAAAGGGACGAGTTCCTCTCACCCGGGATTGTTGCTAGCGTCGCAGGCGATTTCTCAAGCCATTGCGAAGTTCGCGCGCTTCCTCGGAATCGTCACTGCTAACGGCGATCGCGGCAATGATGTCTCGCCCGCTTTCAATGCACATAATTTTTGCCTGGGATTCGCTGGTTTCTCCTTGGACGAATTCATTGTCCTTGACTTCTACATTGTCGAGTCTTTCCGCTTTCATGGCTTCCACTGCTTTTCTCAAGCAACCATCAAAGTTAGAACTACTCATGCGGATCCAAGTTAGGCGCAAATCCGGCGCTGCTAAGGCGGGGAGTGCCCACAGCAACAGCGTGGCACTCAATGCAGCAGAAATGGATTTTTTCGGTAAGTTCATCGTTCTCATATCTCTTATTCTAGAGTCAGCATTTATTAAAATACAACGTTTTTGCAAGGCTACAGGTTCCCTGGGAAACGTAAAAAACAGATGAGGGTTTACTGGGGGATGGAAAGGGTGGAGGTTTATATTGTATAGCGATTCTGGGGGCAGGGGGATTGAAATCGCGCCTGGGTAGGCTAAACCCGCCTTCGCGGGTTGGGTTGTACGATTTATCTGGGAGATTAAAAGGCGATCGAACAGCAGGGGGATTGAAATCGCGCTGCTGCTTCTCTTTGCTGCGCGGGTTATGGTAAGATATACTGTGAAAAAAACACCAACCAATTTTAATTGATGAGGGGTGAGAACAAGATGAGGGCAAATTGTACGCGATTGTATCTTCATTATGTCTCGGGCACTTGGGACAGATTGCCTCTGATTACACCAGATATTCAGCAAAGAGTTTATGCTTCTATAGTTGGGGAATGTAACTACTTAGAATGTAAAGTCATAGCAGTGGGGGGCATTGAAGACCCCGTGCATTTATTAGTGAGATATTCGCCTACATTAAGCGTCTCTAAGCTCATCAAACAGATAAAAGGCAGTTCCTCTCATTTCATCGCTAACGAACTCAAGCGCCATGAATTCTTCAAATGGCAAGGCAGCTATGGCGCTTTTACCGTAAGCCACAATCACCTAGACAGGGTGGCTAACTATATCAGAAATCAACGCCTTCACCATCAACAAAAATCAATCATTTCCCATTGGGAAATGCTATCCTCTCCACCATCAAACCCAAACCACTCAACAAGCGATCGCCCTTCCCCCTTCTCGCCCCACTCTGAAGAGAAGACATAAGTAAACTCTGCCCAATTTTAATCCCCCAGTGGCATGCTATCCCAGTCCGCGTAAGCGTTACCATACCCGTTAGGGAGGGCGATAGGCGGACTTAGCCTGCCCAGGCGCGATCGCAATCCCCCTGCCCAGGCGCTCAATCCCCCTGCCCAGGCAATATTCTTAGTCCGCGAAGGCGGACTTAGCCTGGTTCGGCGCGATTTCAATCGCCCTGGTTCGGCGCGATCGCAATCCCCCTGCCAAGGCGCAATCCCCCTGGTTCGGCGCGATCGCGATCGCCCTGGTTCGGCGCGATCGCGATCGCCCATTCAACCCATACACCTACCCATTTACCCATGCAAATTCACATCAAAACATTCACGGTTCACAAGCGATTCGCCCTCACCATCAGTCGCGGTACCACAGCTCAAACCAGCAATGTTTGGCTGAAGGTAGAACACGAAGGCATAGGGGGATGGGGAGAGGCGTCCCCATTTTCCGTGGGGGGGACGCCGCAAACCACCGAGGCCCTGGTGGCGGCGTTGCAGCAAGTCGCCCCAGAATTGCAGAAATTCAGTCCCCTCGATCGCGGCAAAATTGAAGAAGTCTTGACAAAATCCACAAACTCTGATACATTTCCTTCGGCGGCGCGAGCGGCGATTGATGTAGCGCTGCACGATTGGATGGGGAAAAAAGCCGGACTGCCATTGTGGCAAATTTGGGGACTCGATCGCGGCAAAATTGTCCCCACATCTGTTACCATCGGCATCAGTTCTCCAGAAGCGGCCAGAGCGCGGGTGCGACATTGGTTTAACCAGGAAAATGGGGCAGGGGCAGACCATTCGACCACTGGGTGCGCCGTGAAGGTGAAGCTGGGCAGTCCCCAAGGCATCGAGGCGGACAAAGCCATGTTTTTAGCCGTCCAGCAGGAGGCACCGTCGGCGGCGTTTAGCGTGGATGCCAATGGCGGGTGGTCGTTGTCAGATGCGATCGCCATGTGCCACTGGTTGGCGGATCGGGGTGTAAAATATGTGGAACAACCCCTGCCGGTGGCCGCACATGAGGCGCTTTCTCCACTAACGGCGGAGTCGCCTCTACCGATTTTCGTGGATGAAAGTTGCTTTACCAGCGCTGACATTCGCCAATTGGCGGACCGGGTGCAGGGGATTAATATCAAACTGATGAAGTGTGGGGGGTTAACGGAAGCAATGCGAATGATTCACGCCGCCAAAGCGTGGGGTTTGCAGGTGATGTTTGGCTGTTATTCGGACAGTGCTCTGGCGAATACGGCTATGTCTCACCTCTCACCCCTGGCGGATTATTTGGATTTAGACAGTCATCTTAATTTGAGGGACGATCCCTTTACGGGGGCTACCTTACACCAGGGTCGTTTGCTTCCCAACGAATTACCGGGTTTAGGAGTAAAATATCATGCGTCTGACAACAGCTAATCATCGAGTGGCCATTCTCCTGCATGAAGGCATTCTCGGCCCTGGGGGAAAAACGGGTTTGACCCTGTTGCGCTACAGTGAGGCAACCATCGTGGCGGCGATCGATCGCGAATGTGCGGGGCGATCGCTTCCGGAACTCACCGGCATCCCCCGCGATGTACCCATTGTGGATTCCGTGGCAGCAGCTTTCCCTTACCAGCCCAATGTGCTAGCGATCGGCATTGCCCCTCCGGGAGGCGCGCTGCCGGCAGCCTGGTTTCGGGAAATCCAAATGGCGATCGCCGAGGGATTATCGATTGTGAACGGCTTGCATACCTCCTTGGGCGATCGAACCGAATTCCGCGAACGCTTGCGTGAGGACCAGTGGATTTGGGATATCCGCCAAGAACCGGTGGGCTTGAAAATCGCCAGTGCGGAAGCGCGCCAGCTTTCTTGTCTGCGGGTGTTGGCGGTGGGAACCGATATGGCGGTAGGCAAAATGTCTACCTGTCTGGAACTGAATCGCGCCGCCCAAGCGCGCGGGTTGCGATCGAAGTTTTTGGCTACCGGTCAAGCGGGTTTGGCGATCGCCGGGGATGGAGTGGCATTGGATGCGGTGCGGGTGGATTTTGCCGCCGGTGCAGTGGAACATATCGTCACCCGCTTCGGCAGCGATCGCGATATCGTATTTGTGGAGGGGCAAGGGTCCTTACTTCACCCCGGATCTACGGCTACTCTGCCCTTGCTGCGCGGCGCGCAACCCACTCACTTGGTTTTGGTGCATCGCGCCGGACAAACTCATATTCGCAAACACTCTCACGTCCCGATTCCCCCGTTACCGGCCGTCATCGATTTATACGAACGGGTGGCCGATGCGGCAGGGGCTTTGCATCCGGCTAAGGTGGCCGCGATCGCCCTCAATACTCGGCACTTGAACGACTCGGATGCCCGGGATGCGATCGCCCAAGTGGAAGCGGAAACCCATTTGCCCTGCACCGATCCGGTGCGCTTCGGCCCTGACTCGCTCTTGGATGCGATCGTGTCAACCTAGCTATTGTTATCGCACTTTCGGCAGATTCACCCCTGCCGAAATTTTCCTCTTTTTTCGCTTATTCTAGCACAATATCTTGCAGTGCGATCGCATTTCGAGCCGCATATCCCGCCTCATCATTATCGAAATAACAGTACACCTCTTTTCCCTGTTTCGTCCAGTTCGCAAACTCTTCCGCCCACTGACACAAGCTGTTGGTATCGTACTCGCCTCGATACGCCCCATCTGGCCCATGCAAGCGCAAATAGACAAAATCTGCCGTCACTGTTTTCGGCGATCGCTCTCCTGCGAGTTCGTAAATGCAAAATGCCATCCCGCACTCGGATAACAGGGTATAAACTTCTTCATTAAACCAACTGCGATCGCGAAACTCAAACCCATAGCGGTACTGCTGCGGCAACCTCTCGATAAAATTTCTCAGCCGTTCTCCATTATAATGCCAGTGGGGCGGCAATTGGAACAAAATCACCCCCAATTTTTCCTCGATAACCTGCACCCGATCCATAAATTTTTCCAGGGTTTGTTCCGGATCCTTCAGGTTTTTTTGGTGCGTAATATATCGACTGCCTTTGACAGCAAACACAAATTCCTTCGGCACCGTATCCCGCCATTCCCGTAACGTTTCCGGCGACGGAAGCTTGTAAAACGAGTTATTAATTTCCACCGTGGGCAATCGGTCGGCATAAAAATTCAGCCAATCTCTCTTCGCAATATCTTCCGGATAAAAAGCCGATCGCCAATGGGCGTAATGCCAACCCGAGGTGCCGATATGGATGCGGTTTGATTTGCTCGTCATGGTATTGCCAGAAGTAGATAATCCCGTTTGAACTCGTTCCCCACATGTGAGCTGGAAACCAGCCTCATTGTTAAACTCCTTTCAACTCGTTCCCAGGCGACCGCCTGGGAACCAGAGTATATCAAGCACACTCGTTCCCCGCATGTGAGCTGGAAGGGTCATTACGCCCCATATTTTCGCAGTCTTTTCGCATTCGCCAAGCTTAACCCCATCAAATGGGTGGCGGGTCGCAATCCGATGGAACCGCGCAAGCAGGCATATTCATCAAAGCGCTCTACCTCATCGATGCGCGCGTATTTCCCCGCAATCAACACCGGAACCGGATGCCAGCTATGGGCCGACATTAACGAGGGAGTAGAATGATCCGCACTCACCACTAGCACATCGGGATTTAATGCCGTCACCCGAGGGAGCAAACTATCCACTTCTTCGATAACCTTCACTTTCCCCTCAAAGTTGCCATCTTCTCCCTCGCTGTCGGAATGCTTCACATGCAGGAAATAGAAATTATAATCCTCGCCATAGTTAGCTTCTAGGGCTTGAAATCGTTCTTTCATGCCCCCGGGTTTCGGCACCACATCCATGCCAATCAACCGACTGACACCGCGATACATGGGATAATCCGCCACGCACAAGCCGGTCAGGTTAAACCGCTCTTTCAGGGAAGGCAGGGGTTTGTACTGCTCGAATCCGCGCATTAAAATGCCGTTGGCGGGATGTTCGTCGGCGAGGATTTGCTTCACCTGTTCCACCAGCGATCGCACCAACTCCGCCGTTTTTTGAGCATCTTCCGACTTGGGTTCCGGATCGCGCGGCGCTTTGCCGGTGGTTTGCGGGTCGGTATCGTTCAAATTGCCGCTAATGCCGGCACCGCGCAGGACGAAAACCGCCCGATGTTCGCTCACAGTCTGGAAAAAGAATTCTCCCTCAAAATCGAGCTTCACCTTGTCTTGGATTTTATCGCACAAACGGCGATTTAGGTCGGTTTCGATTCTTCCCGCCCTGCGATCGCTCACCTTGCCACTGTCATCCAGGGTAGCAAAGTTAACCCGCGCCGCCACGTCGTTTTCTTGCAGCTCGAAATCAATGCCCAGGGCCGAAAGTACCCCTCTGCCTACATTATATTTCAACGGGTCGTAGCCGAACAGAGCTAAGTGCCCCGGACCGCTACCAGGAGTAATCCCCGGACCGACCAATTCTAACAACCCGCAGCTCGATCGCGTCGCCAATTCGTCCAGGTTGGGCGTGCGAGCAATTTGCAGTTCCGTTCCCCCTTTCTCGGGGTCTGGCAATCCCGCACCGCCATCTACAATTAAATAGATAATTTTGCCCCCGCTTTCCCAAGCAAGTTTTTCCCAAACTGTGGTAATATCCATTGTTATCTCCGCTATTTATTGGCTGTCTATTTCGCGTCGTTACCTCGGAAATCGCAGTGGCGCTTCTCCAGCAAAAGCGCCACACCACACCGAATATTTATTGCTGGTTTTCCATTTTTGCCACCCGCTTTTTGATTTGCACCACGCTATCGGGATTGAGAGAAATCGAGTCAATTCCCGTTTCGACTAAAAAGGCGGCGAAGTCGGGATAGTCGCTGGGCGCTTGTCCGCAAATGCCCACTTTGCGATCGCCTTCGTGGGCGCTGTGAATCAATCGGCGAATTGCCCGCTTCACCGCTTCATTTCGTTCGTCAAACAATTCCGCCAGTTCTTCCGAATCGCGATCGACCCCCAACACTAATTGGGTCAAATCGTTACTACCAATCGAAAATCCGTCAAAGCGTTCGCAGAATTCCGGGGCGAGTTCGATATTGGCAGGAATTTCCGCCATCACGTACACCTGCAAGCCATTTTCTCCACGCTTCAGGTCGTTTTCTGCCATCACGTCTAGCACGCGATCGGCTTCTTTTAAGGTACGACAAAACGGAATCATAATAATCACATTGCTCAACCCGATCGCCTCGCGCACTCGTTTCAAAGCGCGACATTCCAAACTAAAGCCTTCCCGGTAGCGATCGCTGTAATAGCGCGACGCCCCGCGAAATCCCAGCATCGGGTTCGATTCCGTCGGTTCAAAATTCCGCCCGCCAATTAAATCCGCATATTCATTGCTTTTAAAATCGCTCATCCGCACGATAACCGGATTCGGATATTGTGCCGCCGCAATTTTCCCGATTCCTCGGGCTAAATTATCTACAAAATACTCGGTTTTGTCTGAATAAGCGCGGGTTAAGCGCTCGATTTCCTTCCGATCCGATTCATCCTCCACTTTATCGAAATGAAGCAGCGCCATCGGATGAATTTTAATGATATTATTGACGATAAATTCCATCCGCGCCAAGCCGATGCCTTCGCAGGGCAATCGCCACCTGCGAAAAGCAGCTCCAGGAGAGGCGATATTCATCATAATTTGAGTTTGGGTCTTGGGAATATCTTCCAGGTTGACTTCGTTAGCTTCGTATTCTAAAATTCCCTGGTAAATATATCCCCGATCGCCTTCAGCGCAGGAGAGGGTAATTTCCTGTCCGTCTTCTAATTCGTCCGTGGCATTTCCAGTGCCAACAATGGCGGGAATTCCTAACTCGCGACTGACGATCGCCGCGTGGCAAGTTCGTCCCCCGCGATCGGTGATAATTCCCTCGGCTTGTTTCATAATCGGCACCCAATCCGGGTCGGTCATTCCCGTAACTAAAATGCTGCCGGCTTCAAATTTATTGATGTCTTCGGCACTTTTCACCCGCGACACTTTCGCCGCCGCGATCGCATCACCAATGCTGACGCCTTCGAGAATTTTTTCCCCTTTTTCTTTCAGACTGTAGGTTTTTAAAGTAGCGGCTTCTTTTTGCGATTGTACGGTTTCAGGTCGGGCTTGCACGATAAACAGTTCCCCGGTTTCTCCGTCTTTCGCCCACTCCATATCCATCGGGCGCTGGTAATGGGCTTCAATGGCACTGCCCCAACGTCCTAATTGCAAAATCTCTTCATCTTCTAACACGAAAGATTGCCGTTCGGCTGCCGAAGTTTCTATATTTTCCGTGGTCTGGCTTTTGCCTTTGGCATACACCATTTTTTTCTGTTTTTCGCCCAAAGTTTTATCGACAATCGGCTTTAGTTTTTGGTCTTCCAGCAAGGGTTTAAATACGCGATATTCATCTGGCGTTACTGACCCTTGCACCACGTTTTCACCCAATCCCCACGCACCATTAATCAGCACTACATCGGGAAAACCACTTTCCGTATCGATGGAAAACATCACGCCGGCACTGCTTTTGTCCGATCGCACCATTTTTTGCACCCCCACGGAGAGGGCAACTTTCATGTGGTCGAAGTCTTGTTCTTCCCGATAGCTAATTGCGCGATCGGTGAACAAAGAGGCGTAGCATTTGCGGCATGCTTCTAACACTTCTTCCGCACCGGTGACATTGAGAAAGGTTTCTTGCTGTCCCGCAAAACTGGCTTCGGGCAAGTCTTCTGCAGTGGCGCTACTTCGCGCGGCGATATCCACCTCTTCTTTTTGATAGCGATCGCTCATTTGCCCATAGGATTCGCGAATGGCGCTGGCTATCTTGTCGGGAAAGCGCGCGTCGAGAAACAGTCTGCGAATCGATTTTCCGGCTTTCTCTAGCGGAATTTTTCCCTGTTTTAGCTCCTCGAGATGAGACTTAATTTTATCGTCGAGTTCATTGGCTTTTAAAAATTCCCGATACGCTTGGGCGGTAGTCGCGAAGCCATCGGGCACCCGAATCCCTTCTTCTTTCAAGGCGCTAATCATTTCCCCGAGAGAGGCATTTTTTCCGCCCACGATTGCCGTATCATCGGAACCCAAGCTGTCAAACCAGCGAATGTAATTATTCTCTGCCATACCGATTTTCTCCTAAAATTTACTGTTTGCCGTTCTGAATTAAAAAGATGCTTACTGACCGATTTCTGGATAATTGACCCCAAGCTTTCAATAAAAAAGCAGGAACGGTTCGGAAAGTTTTTCCGGTTGAAACCGTCGATAGTTTCCCCAAATCCGCCCCTACTCATTGCTGTTCCTAACCCCATTGCGAAGAATTTATCCGGTAGCAATAGGATGTTTTTACACCGCTTGCAGCTCCTTGGTTTCTTTCACCATGCGAACCGCTTCTTTCACCATTTGGCTGGAATATCCCCATTCGTTATCGTACCAGCTCATAACTTTTACTAAGTCGCCGTCGATGACTTGGGTCATGGTCAGATCTACAATGGATCCGTAGGGTTGTTGGATGATATCCGAGGACACCAGTTCTTCTTCCGAAGCAGCTAAAATTCCTTGATATTTATCGGTTTGTGCTTCTTCCTTGAAAATGTTGTTAATTTCTTCCACGCTGGTGGCTTTTTCGGTGACGAAGGTAATATCGGTAATCGAACCCACCGCAACGGGAGTCCGCACCGCAACCCCGTCAAATTTGTCTTGATACTGGGTCAGCACTTTGGCGGTGGCTTTTGCCGCACCGGTACTGGTGGGCACTAAGTTCGCCGCCCCCGCCCGTCCGCGCCGCATTTTCTTGCTCGGCCCATCCACGATCGCCTGGGTGGAAGTATAAGCGTGAATCGTGGTCATAATCGCTTTTTTGACGCCAATTCGCCGATCCATCACTTCCGCTACCGGGGTGACGCAGTTGGTGGTGCAACTGGCACAGGAGATAATTTTCTCATCTTCGCCCGGTTTGTTGACCCCGTGGACGATGGTGGGAACCCCGTTTTTCTTGATGGGTGCAGAGAGGATAACGCGCTTGGCTCCCGCTTGTAGGTGTTTTTCCAGCCCCTCGCGATTGGTGAAAATCCCGGTACATTCAAACACGATATCCACTCCCATATCCCCCCACGGCAGTTGTGCCGGATCTTTTTCGCTCGAGACGGGATATTCTTTGCCGTTAACGATTAATGACTTGCTGGTACTTTCTACTTCTTTGTCATATCGCCCGTAAACCGTATCGTATTTGAGTAAGTAAGCCAGATTATCTGGGGGCACTAAATCATTTATGGCAACCACTTCTAAATCTGGATTGTCAATGGCAATCTTCAACGTGGCGCGGCCAATTCTTCCCAATCCATTAATTGCCACCTTTGCCATGATTTTTCTCCTTTATGTAGATATTTTTTTCAAGTTTTCCCGGGAAAGAGTGATGCTCTATCGAGGGCGATCGCTTTATTCCTGCATCACAGGAGTGTCTTTCAAATACTTTCAGTTTAAAACTCCTCTAGATGGGTTTCATCTACCTAAAGAGGTATCCGGCGAGGGAGATCTCTTTTTCCGAGAATTCCATGCACAATTCCCCGGGGAAAATCCTGTCGATGGCGCGGAAACTCCCGAATTGCCTCGTTTTGGCGGCTTTTTGCCAGCGCCTAACTCTCCTGTTGCCTAGATTACACTGGCACCTAGAAAATTGGTTCGGCGTTTTTTAGCAGACTCTCGTGATTGCTGCCGGCGATCGATTGGCTGTAACGTTTTACCGTTTAGCTTGCTACGGTTGACCTCGGTAAATATCTCTATCTACAGAGAGATCCACAATCGGGCTGATGAGGAATAAACTATCTGAGTAAGCTCGGATAAAAACAATTAGCTTTTGGCAAGACTTAAGCGGTGGGGAACGTTCACCGAGCGCGTCTGGAATACCGCTGCATTCTATTGGGTCGAATTTTATCGCCTCAATCGATGGTTTATCTTGCTAAAAGAAGCGATTAATTTTAAGGAGGAAAATATGACTGACGTCAAACAAGGCGGAAGAATTACCGGCGTAGAAGATAAGGATTACGATTTGGTTAGCGCACTGTATCACACCCTCGAAGGTGCCGCGACCTATGAAATGTATGCCAATGACGCCGAACAAGCTGGCGATCGCGAATTGGTCGATTTCTTTCACGAAATCAAAGACCAGAATTGCAAGTATGCCGCCCGGGCGAAAAAATTGCTCGCGGCTCGCATGGGATAATTGTTGCCGAGCTGAGTGGGGGCGATCGCACCCTCCGTGCCGATCCCACGCCAGCTCTCCACCGTAAAACCAGATTTGATTTCCCGATTGCAAAATCATTTCAATTTTCTGGTTGAGTTGCCGTCAAAAAACGGCAACTTATTGGCATCTTATCGGCAATTTTCTCCGCGCTACTCGGGAGTGGCTGTAATTCCATATACCAAAACCCGGAGGCGCAACGTCAAACTACCGACGGATGAAAACTTGTTAA
Organism: Phormidium sp. CCY1219; assembly: GCF_055795085.1. Lineage (NCBI taxonomy): Bacteria > Bacillati > Cyanobacteriota > Cyanophyceae > Oscillatoriales > Oscillatoriaceae > Phormidium > Phormidium sp. CCY1219. The sequence continues at coordinate 40,125 of NZ_JAYFEQ010000394.1, forward strand.
ATATTACCCTACAGAAAGATATTGTTTGTCTCGTTTTTAAGATATCTTTTAAAATAGATACTGTCAGCTAAATATTTTTTACCACCGAATCGGTTTAACGGCTCGGTAATTTATTCCTGAATGGGGAATAAGACTGCTTTATCCCAGCAGTTCATTATCGCCTGCAATTGAAACCATGCTGTTCTAACCACTCATTATCAAGAGGTCAATACCATGCAAAAATCAGACAATTATCCACAGTTTAACCGAGCCACCGTGACGCAACGTTGGGAGAGCAATAACCAGATTGAGATCTCCCCCTCTGCTTCTCCGATGCCGGAAACTTCCTTTCCCAGTGGCGAAATTTTATTAGTGCCGATTTCGTTTGCTACCGTGGTTTGGATGTTGCTGTTTGCCATGCACTTTAATCTGTGGAAATCAGTTAGAAATCGCATGGGTTCGCTACAGAAAACTCGCCATCAATTGCCCTGTACGAACTGTCAGTATTTTAAAAATAATCCTTATCTTAAATGTGCCGTGCATCCCGATCGCGTGTTAAAATCAGAGGCAACGAATTGTCCCGATTACTGGGCTTACGAAAGTTCCGATACCAAATAAGCGGTTTTTCCCAAGTCATCCGGTGACGCGGCACAATTTGCCCACATCAACCTATAGCGTTTCTCATACCATTTTTCTTTAACAACGAAACAGTTAACTCGTTCCCAGGCTTTAACTCGTTCCCAGGCTCCCGCCTGGGAACGCATATCCCGAGGCTCCGCCTCCCCCACCAAATGTGCCTCATAGAAACCCTATCCCACCGCGCTTTACCGCCCCAGATATTCGGGCGTTCTGTTCCCATTTAGGGAAGGAGTGAAGGAGAAAATGTCTCTCGGGAAAGAGGTTTTTTGCCCGCTTTTTTGCTTTCATAGAGATGAATGACAATCTACGATGAGGAATATTTTATGAGAGTCTTTGTTTGGGTCAGTTTGGCATTTGCAATTGTCGGCGCGATCGCCCTGCTGCTGCAGCCGGCAATCGACATTCATTAATCTCCCTACAACCCGATCGCGATCGTCGCTTTTGCCCCCAAATCCCCTCGGTTTGGGGGGTCGCAGTTTTGCGTTGGTGGGGAATTCCCCACTCTATCCCTGCCAGTCTGTCCCGGAAATCTGCGATACCATGCAACCAACTACCCCACTGAGGACGCACCCCTATGCTGGAATGGATTACCAATATTATTACCGAATTAGGCTATATCGGAATTGCCTTTCTGATGTTTGTAGAAAACATTTTTCCGCCAATTCCTTCTGAACTGATTATGCCCCTCGCCGGCTTTACCGTCACCCAGGGAAAACTGGATTTTGGCGCGGTATTTGTGGCGGGAATTATCGGCTCGGTGGCGGGAGCATTTCCCTGGTATTATGCCGGAAAGCACTTTAGCGAAAGGCGCTTGAAACGATTGGCAAACAAGTACGGGAAATGGCTGGCTCTCTCGGCGGAAGATATCGATCGCGCTAAAGTTTGGTTCCGCAAACGCGGGAGTTTTGCCGTGTTTTTCGGTCGTCTCGTTCCCGGGGTTCGCACCTTGATTTCGGTTCCCGCCGGTCTGCATCGCATGAACTTGGTCAGCTTCATCATCTACTCGACTTTAGGCACCGCAATTTGGGTGGGTTTGTTGACCACCGCCGGCTATTTGCTCGGGGAAAATTATGGCCTGGTAGAACAGTTTATCAAACCGATTTCTCTCCTGGTAGCCATTGGTTTGCTAATTGCCGTCGTTTGGTGGATTTTTAAACGCAAAAAACAGGCCGACTAAGGGGGCGATCGCGTTTTCATCCCTCGCCATTTTATCCGCTCGTTGTCAGCAGTAGGGTGGGCAACTCGTTGCCCACCCTAGCCGTGAAATCCCTGGGAAGCCTCTCCCTCGGTTTTCTTTTCTGTGCGGACAATTGCCCATAAAAATAGCCCGCGTAGGCGGGGTTTGGAAGTGTAGCCCCACCCTTCAGAGTGCGGGGCTTTTTTATGGCAAAATTGCCGTGATTGTCAGTTTACCACCACTTGCGATCGCCATTTTCATCCATTCTGGCTTGGCGGATGACGTCGGAAATTTCTTCCGCATCTCGCACGTGGTGCAGGGCTTCTTTTTCCCCGCTTTCATCTTCCACGATGAAGTAGGTGGGAACGTGAATTTTATCGCCAGTAATGTCAGGGCTATTTACTGCCACCTGTTTCGCTTTTTCTTCGATGGTTTGGGCTTCATCGGAGATGCGATCGCCAGGATTGGAAGTGGAGAAGCGATTCATGGTTTGATTGTCAGCCATTATAAAACCTCTTTAATTTCTACGTTACATCCAGTTATATTTTCCCTGGACAGGGACTCTCGCCCGTTTTCTCTACCCACTGCCGATCGCACCGAATTGGGAATCGGCTGCATCGCGGGAGTTTGCCGGTGAGAGTTGTCCCCAGTGGCAATACTGTGTTGCCCTAGGATTTTATTATCGATTTGCCCAAAGAGTTGGGCGCGGCAGAAGCAACCTTCTCAGCCGCTTGTAATTTAATTATAGCACATTAATCCCGAAAATAAGAGACAATATTGAGTAAAAATGCCGATTTTTCCCTGTAATTCCGGGAATCTCTGCCAGGAGATAGAGCGAATGCAGCCTAGGGGCGTTCGGTTTCTATACCTTACTCGGTATAAGCAGCAGCGTCATCCTTCTGAGGCGGTATTTTTCGCTCCCCGGTTTTTGCAGCCCGGATTTTTCCGCCCCCTGCACTCCAGGGAACCATTGCACCAGGTGGGGCGCGCCACCACGCCCCCTGAAGCAGGGGTTTGCCCGGTGTGGGCCGACGCTGAAATTGCCCTCGTTGCCGGAGGGCGGGGCTTTACAACCGATCGGGGTTTAGTTGCTGAGGATTGAAGTGGGCAATCTTGGCGATTCGTTTTGCAGCGAGAGGATAAGACAGTCTGTCTTTGGGCAAACTTACCGTGCGTTCCGGGGGAACCCAATGCAATTGTTGCCGCAAATCCGGTTGCGGTGGGTTGGGTTTGGAATTGTTGGCAGCTTGGGGCAAACTGAAAGATGCAGTGCAGTTTGCCAAGAGCAGACAAAGGGTAAGGCTAAACAGCGCTCTGCATTTTTTCAGTTCTTGTTTTAACTCATCATTCATGGCTTAATATCCTCAACTGGTGCGATGAATTCAGAACCAATACCCCGGGGAGCCAGGGCGGGCGGTACGGGGATGAAGCCCCAGAGGATAGCCGATAACGGCGATCGCATTTCCGGTTTCGTTTTCCCCCGTCGTTGTATAACATTCTATCCTAAATTTTCTCTTTCATCCTCTTTCTCGAGTCGCAATTTGTCGGCACAGGAATCTGTAACAGAAGAAGGAGGGGCACCGGGGTTTGTGCCCTTGGCTTCCCCTCCCCGGAACCCACTGGGCACCGCCGGGAATTTTTGTGTTAGCCTCGTTTAAGGCAACAGTTGCTTTTGCCCCTCGCCAAAGGAGAAGGTTCGATGAGAAAAAACTGGATGCTTGGTTTTTTGGGATTTCTGGGACTCCAAGGCATTCCCGGCGTGCTGAACGGAGATTGGATGCAAGCTCTCTGGCTGGTTTGGTTTGTGTGGTTTACCTATTTTATTCCGCCTAAAAAAAACCACAACCATTAGCAGCACAACTCCCCAACCTTTCCAGGGTGCATCTATTTCTCTGCTCGGGCATTGACTCGCGTTTAAATTGTATTAGATTTTTGTCACGTTGCCCGATCGCCCCTCCCACTCTTTTTCCCAAACCCCGCCATCGAGAAAGGCGGCGCTTCCTCGCGCGGGTAGGTTGACTCGGCGATCGCTTTTTTCCAGACCCTCCCATCTCAGGAAAAAGATAAACTCCCGTACAATGCCGGCGATCGCTTGTCAACATCGGCAGGGGGGAAATTCTACCAATTCAATCGGGAAAATGTCCGAACCGCGAGGCGCGATCGCCCCTCAGCCCTGGCACAATCCATTCCCGGCATCACCCACCCGACGAAAGCCACAAACGGTAGGGTTTCAGGCGAAAAGGAAGCGCCATCATTTTCCACAGCTACCCATTACCGGAAAATCGGAGATCCAAAGCCCCACGGATCCAACACCGACATTTTGCCCATGCCCGATTCTATTGTACCCGAAATCCAGCCCCTTGCGCCCAGAAGCAATCCCGGAGCGATCGCCTTCCAGACTTGCCCGCCAAGCTATCCCGAACCGATTGAGCGCCCCCACCCGCATTTCCCAAGCCATTTAAAATAGAACAGAGAACCTGGGGAGGGATGGCGGACCCTTGCGCCAACAGTCCCCGAGTTTCCCGAATCAGGGGTGGTAACGAGTGAATTTATTTGTAGCCGTAGAAAGGATCGAAATATGAAAATCAGCAATTTGCTTCCATCCACCCGAACCTCCCACCGGGGGGCAATATCTCGGGGTCTCGCCCGCCGACCCCGCTTGTTGGCTATCTTCGCCCTGGTGGCGATCGCCACGTTTGGCTGTGGCTCCCCCTCGGTAGACTCTCCCCCCGCCCAGCAACAGCCCCTTTCCACCCCCCCGGTGGAAGACGATCGCGGCACTTCCACCCCGCAAACCTCCGAGGACACCGCCTACACTTCCGTATTGCCCAACACTAACGAACAAGGAGACTTTATCGGCAAATCCAACCACCTGTACTGGGAAGTGGTGGATCCGGACCCCCAGGGATTAAACTGTCGCATGGGCAATTCCCCCCTGAGCCAAATTTGGGATCCGCGAACCGGGGCGCTGGAAATCGGCAGTTTCCCGGTGAAAGGCACCTTGCAACAAAACCAAACCTTTGAAGCTAAACTCACTCCCGGCGGCTTTGTCATCACCTTCGATTCCAACAACAATCCTTGGATTTTTGTGGAAAGCTCTGCGGGAGAAAACAGCGTCAGCAATTGCTTCGTGAGAGCGAACGAACAATATGTAAAACCCGTTTCCCCCGCCGCTAGCTAACCGCAAGTGAGACCGCTCGTTTCCCCACCGCACCTGGGAACGAGCGCCCCCGCAACCGCGCCACCTAACTCGGATCTACAATCGACCCCATAAACAATATCGTCCCAGTTTGATTGTCCCGAATCGCACAGAAAAACGGGCGATCGGCCACAAAGGAAAACGGCGGATCCACCGGCGCACTGGTGGCCACCACCCCCACAGAAGTCACCGCCGCCGCCTCGGTTCCTTCTTCATTCACTTCCACAAAGGTCTTATGTTTCACTTCAGAAATATGGGCATTTTCCATGAGCGTCATCTGCGAAAAATCCGCCATTCCGGGGTCGAACGCTACCTCCATTCCCATCTGTTTCAATACCTCATTTAAGCTGGTTTCATATTCCAACTGAAACCGAGGTAATTTCACCGTCCCCGGTCGAAACTGAAACCGACTCATCCAATCCTCCCATTGTTCTTGGCTCAAATTTTGATAAAAATTGGCCAAGTTACTCTCGGTGTTGGGCAAGAAAACGTACAGGCTCAATCGCCCATCGCCATAAGGAATACTCACCCCCTGCATCTGGTCGGTTTCCAAATAGCGATATTCCCCGGTTTGCGACATCAGCGGATGCGGTTTTGTACTGCCATCGAGTAAGGTAAATGGCTGTTCTTCCGTTGCTTCTGGCGCAAAGGGTTCGGACCAACTGCCTTTAAAATAAATGGCATTAATCAAATACAGAATCGCTTGCGGGGGGATTTCATCCAAAATCGCATTGATTTTATCGTTCGTCTGCTGCTGCACCCAAGCGTTAATTTCATCCACCGCCTGCGGTTCGCTGAAATCAAGTTGCGTCAATTTCGCGTCATAGGATTCGTTGATTCGCTGCAGGAAAGCGGGCAGGAAAGAAGCTTCTTTGTTCAACCAGAGAGAATTGGCAAGGGTGAGCTTGACTTCTTCATCGGCATTTTCCAAAGCAGCTTTCAGGGCGGCGTTGCTTTGGTTCAGTTCTTCTACAGAAATGCCCTGCACTGCCAACACTTGCGCGATCGCATCTTGGGTTTCCCCATAAGCCCCATTATAGGTCATGGAGAGCGCCGTGGTAATGCTCGCCGGGGAAATGAAAATATTCTGTTGTTCCTGGCGATCGCTCAGTTGGGAAAACAGCTTAAAGGCAAATTCGGTATATGCCTCGGTCACGCGATCGCTCATCTCTGCTGAATTACTAGCCACGTCGGATGGTTGAATCATTTTTTCTGAATTGGTAGCCGGATTCTGCCCTAAATTATTATTACAAGACATCAAGCTGACTAAACCTACCGATATCGCGCTAGTCAACAGATGCTTTGCCAAAACCACAAAAATTTTTCTCGTCATAACTGTTAATGGTACAAGACTACCAATACACTCCACAATTAGCTTCGTTAGTTAGTCGGGGACTAAAGTCCCCTCCTTATAGCTTAAGTCGGTTAAAAACCGACTCATAGCAAATCCCCCAGAAATCCGCTTTTAGTTAGTCGGGGACTAAAGTCCCCTCCTTATAGCTTAAGTCGGTTAAAAACCGACTCATAGCAAATCCCCCAGTCTCGGTTTGAAATTAGCCCGCGTAGGAGCAGCTTTGTCCGCATTTAGCCCTACCCTTCTAGGTTGCGGGTATTTTTAATCCGAAATCCGCTTTTAGTCGTCTTTAGACGACTTCAGCTATCAGCCAGGGACTTTAGTCCCTCGCGACTTCATTCCGCCAAAAATCGCCAATTCAAACAGCTTGAAAAAGCAATCCACATTCACAAAGCCGATAGTTCTGAGCCACTCGCACTGGGTCTCCATCGGTGCTAAAATATTAGCAGCTTTATCCGGGCGGTGATAGTATTCCTGAGCCAGTTCTTCCCGGGACTTTTGGCTGCCTTTGCTTTGATGAAACCGATAAATAGAATCGAGAAAAAACTCGTCATGCAGGTTTTCAATCCATTGGTTGGGAGAAGAAACATGCTCCAAATTCAGAAAAATTCCTCCCGGCGTCAGGAGTTCGTAAATTTTACCATAAATTACCCGTTTTATCTCATCCGATTGGTGATGAATCGCGAAACCAGAGACGATCGCATCAAACGGCCCTTGCGGGGCAATTGCTTCCGCCCAGTGGGGTTGAGCAAAATCGGCTATGATAAACTCTACATTCGGATGCTGGGGGCTGAGTTTGGATTTTGCCGCCTCAATCATCGGTTCGGAAAAATCGAGAAACACGCCCTTTGCTTGGGGATATTCCGCTAACAGCGATCGGCCTAAAATTCCATCGCCACAGCCTAAATCAAGAAAATTTCGCACCGGAGATGATGCCAAACCAACAATTTTTAGCATCACCTGAATTTGCTCGTCAGCCAAGGGAACGGCCCCGCGAACTCCTTCTAAAAACCTAGTGGAAAGGTCTTGTTTTTTCCAAACTTTATCCGTTGTTGTCATGGTTTTTTTTCGCTTAATGTAATGACCGTTACTTCCGGCGGGCAAGAGAATCGTCCGGGGAAATAAGTACCCAATCCGCGACTCACGTAAAGTTGGTTATTGCCCACGGTATGAAACCCTTGATGCCAGTGCCAATTATCCACGATTCGGTAACAATTGGACATATAGGGAATCCAAGGACGCAACCATTGCGGAATGCGGCGGCGAATGCCTTTTAAGCGCGCCGGAAGCGGACCGATTTGGGGTAAAATAATCTGCCCGCCGTGGGTGTGACCGGACATTTGCAAATCCACGCGCCATTGCCGCAAATATGCTGCGGTATCCGGATTGTGGGATAATACAATACGCGGGATATTGGGATCGATAGGCATCAGCACTGGGGCGGCTTTAAATTCGCCAGATTGGATTTCTGCCATGCCCACCAGGGCCAAACCCGAACCGAAAGGATAGGCTACTTCGTTCCACAAAACGCGAATCTCGGCGCGATTTAAAGCGGCGATAATTTCTGATTTGGAATGGGGACGTTTCAGGTCGTGGTTGCCTAAAATAGCATAAATCCCGGCGCGATTTTGCAGGTGCTTGAGACGCAGGGATAGTTGATGAATGGGGTCGGGATTGGTGGTTACGTAGTCGCCGGTGAGAACCACTAAATCGGGGTCGGCTTCGTTGCTAGCGGCGATCGCTTCTTCGAGCAGTTGTTCGGACAGTCCCCATCCTTCATAATGAAAATCAGTTAACTGCACGATTTTCGTGCCCGATAAGTGGGGTGGCAAATCGGCGATCGCCACCGTCACTCGTTCCACGCGCAACTCGCCAGTGAATACCCTATGCATACTTTTTTTCTATCGCTAACCCAGGGCAAATTCCAGCATAGCAAATTAAGCGCAGGTTGTCGGGGTCAGCACCAGGATTTTAGCTGCCGATTCTGCCTTATTTTTTCTGGAAATAAAATCACCAAACCGGCGATCGCCTCCCTTGCATTCCCCGATTTTGCCCCGAACCCCACCCCGAAGGGTGAGGAGAAGCTTTTGCGCGCCCCCTACGCCGGCACTTTCATTCCGCGCTGTACCGCTTCCCGTTGCTGCACCATTTCCATCCAGCGCTTCAGGTGCGGGTGGTCATCCAGACTCATTTTCATAAACTTGTAAGCGGCGATCCAGGGAAAAGTTGCCACATCGGCGATCGTATAGTCTTTCCCGCAGATGTATTCATTTTCCGCTAGTTGGTCATTTAATACCCCATACAATCGGATAGTTTCTTTTTCATACCGCTCGATCGCCGGGGGAATTTTTTCATCCGCAAACAGTTTAAAATAATCCAGCTGACCGAACATCGGGCCGACACTCGCCATCTGAAACATCAACCACTCGATTACTCGAAACCGCTCTTTCGGTTCTAGAGGCAGCAATTTGGCCGTTTTTTCCGCCAAATACATCAGAATTGCCCCGGATTCAAACACGGTAATGTCGGTTTCGCGATCGATAATTGCTGGGATCTTGCTATTCGGATTGATTTTTTTGTATTCCGGCGTATGTTGCTCCCCCTTGGTAATGTCGATTTTGTGGACATTATAAGGCAAACCGAGTTCTTCCAACATGATAGACGCCTTGCGTCCGTTGGGCGTGGTAAAGGTGTAAAGCTCAATCATGGTTTGAGACTCCAGACTACGCGGTTAGTTTAACTCGCCTGCGGGTCAAATGGCTTGTGTAACCGGGGTAATTTATGTCTCTAGATAGAGTCATCCTCGGGTTTTTGTAATCAAGGAGGGGCGGGTTCAATGAAAAACTCGCCCCTCCCACCCTCAGAAGATGTTGGCTATTAGTTTATTCCCTCACTAACTGAGCAAAGCGCTTTAAAATGCTCAGAACTGCATACAGGTCGTTCTCTCGTTCCAGATAGAATCGATAAGACTGACTGTATTTTGCACCCTCTTGTTGAGCCAGTTTTAAAAACTGAAATTCACTCCCATTCGTGACAAATCCCAACGCTGGTTGTTCCGAATTGGGATTGCCCAGCATATAGGCGAGGGCTTGCGGAATACCTGCTTCTAGGGAATATTGTGCTTTTTTTGCCTCGATCGCCAAAATCCAAATTTGAGGGGTAAAAACCAGCAGATCCAGCCTTCCCGAGACCAAGGTTCCATTATCCTGAGACACGATTCTGACTTCTTTCTCTCCCGTGAGGTAAAACGGCGGACGATAAAACCCCGCCAGTCGCAGCAAGGGGGAAAGCACAACCAGTTTGACAATCGGTTCGAGAATCGGGTATTTGGACAAGTGCAAATATTCGGCTTTGAGTTCGTCTAAAGACTGCTTTTCGGCATCGGTAAGTTCTGGGAGATCCGTTTGCCACTCTAAGAAAAAGTCGGAATCGTCACTGCGTTCGAGACCAAATTTTTGCTCTAAGTCGAGCAGGTTAATATTTTGGGCTTGAATCGTTTCTATCATTGTTGTATTCTCCATTTATTAGTCAATTATAACATTGTATTTTTCCGCAGTAAAGGAAAATTGGGGTAATAATTTAAAGTTCAATTTCATTGATTTAGGTTGATAATAGATGAATCGGAAACCCCCTCACCCATTTAATCGTTCCCGAAACCTTTCCTGATTTTCTATTGGCAGGCGATCGCCCTTTAAGTCGAGTGCCGATCGCCGCTTTTTTCAAAAGCATATCAACCGGATTTCATCGGAGGGGCAACCCTGAAGGCGGGTGGTGGGATGCCGTGGGAAATAACCAGGCGCGGAGTGCTGGCAATCGGGGAAGTTAATGTTTTTAGAGGCATGATAGAATTTGTGGGAACAAACCTGTTGCCGGCCCTGCAGGTTTTTGGATAAACCGAGGACTGGGTGGGTGCCCTGGTGGCAGTGGGGGAGGATTTGAATGCATGGGGCAATGGGGCGAATTATGCTAAAAATGGCGACGACAATTTCGATGGGGGCGATGGTGTTCAATCAATCGGGCATTTCCAGGGGAAACGCGGGGGTGGATGCACCGCTTCTGTGCTGGGGGGGATAATAATTGGATTGTAGCGCCAATGGAGGGGCGATCGCCGACAATCTCGCCGCAAATGTGGTGTAACTCCCACGGGGTTTTACCCCTCACCCAGATGCAAGAGAAGCCAATTAGATCTAAGATAAATTGAGAGCAGGGGATTGATCGAGAGAACCGCTCGATTTTCAGATTAAGAAAATCTGTAAAATCGCGATCGGGGGGTGACTTTCGGCTTTAATCATAAATAGCCGAGGCTCATTTCCTGAGTTTTGCCCGTACCCCCTTTCGTTCCCGAGAACCCGCACACTGTCTGGAGGCAGAGATGACCAATTTACATTTACTCAATGAAGTCGTTCAAGAGCTAGAGCAAGACCGAAACCTGACGCGGATCAAAAAGCTGATGATTTGTGTTTGTCAGGGGACTTGGGAAAACAATGCCGAGAAAATTCAAGCGTTGAATTTGCGCGATTTAGTGTTGGAAGTTTGCGAAACGACCGTCACTTCTCAAAATCTAAAATCAGTCTTAAATGGGATTGTTTCTAAAATTAATAAACCGCAACAATATGCCATAATTGCCAACAAAATTTTTCAAAATGTGAGCAAACTCTATCCCGAATTTCAAGAAGAAGCCACCGAACCGGATCGGACGAATAACTATTATGACGCCAAAACCTTAGTGGTTTCTCCCTCAGAAGAAAACAGCAATCCCACCACGGATTTTCAAACCGAAGTGGGTGGGTTGTCCCAAAAACCGATTCCCCTCGACCAAATCTTTGACCTGCGGCTCAAAGTGATGCAGCATACCAGTCCCCTGCGCGCCAAACTGGTTATATTTTCCGCCATCGATCGCCTGTTTGATTTTAACAGCGATGAAGACTGGGGTCAGATCAAAAAAATTTCCCTGGACGAACTCTTACAAAACCTCTGTTCGGTGTGCAAAACTGCAGAAGATTTAGAATCTTTGCTTTATCATACCGCCAAACAACTTCCAGAACCCGACGAACAGATTCAAGCGGCGAGTGTGGTCATTCAACATATGAGTGCTTTCTATCGGGAACCAGAACAGGAAACGGAAGTGGGAGAACCGCCCAATGGAGCGGTGCCAAACCGAGGAGAAATAGCAGATAAAATGTATGCCGATCGCCCTCCCGAAACTGTAGAAAATTGGAAGTTAGAGGCGTTAGACAACTCTGGGGATATTGGCACCGACGAGACGGAAGTGGGAGACTCACTAGATGAAGATAACAGCGAGATATTTGCTGAAGTATCGGGAAGCGCGCCGCCGGTTTCGGAAAGGAAAAACAGCGATCGCGCCTCGGGCAAATTTTCCTTAAGCGCCCTGAGTTTGCACGATCCGCTCAAACAAAAACAGGAACTCGAAGAAATTGTCAGCGATCGGGTCAGAGGGCGAGTCAGGGAAGTGGTGAGCTTTATCGAAACGCAACTAAACCAATTAGAAATCGATTTAGACGAGGAACTCAACGGGCAAGAAATAGAGGAGATGCTCTCCCTCAAATACGACGCCTTGGGGGATTTTGTGATTCAACTGAAAGACACCAGCTCTCAATTTCTCGAACTGCTGAGTCGCTTGGAAGAAGCAGAACGAAATCGCCTGATTCATGGCGAAAAAGACTAGCACTGCGAATCCCATTTGCTGATAAAATAAAAATGCCTAAAGCGCGCGATCGCCCCTCGCTCAACCTCCGGAGAACTCGCCCAAGCACTCCCCGCGAGTCTGCGCCAGGGGAATCGCCGCCCACCACTATCTCGAACCACCGTGCAATCAACAGGGAGATCGAATGAATACCGAAGAACTGCTGCAGCGATATACAGACGGAGAAACCGACTTTAACGGAGCCAACCTCTGGGGGGCAGATTTGCGGGGAGCGGATTTAATCGGAGCAAAACTGCGCGGCGCGGACCTGCATGGCGCAGATTTGATTCTCGCCTATCTAAGTCGGGTGAACTTAAGTGCGGCGTATCTCGTGAGTACCAAACTCAGTGGAGCCAACCTGAATCAAGCCAACCTGAGTGGGGCAAATCTCAGCGATGCAGACCTTCATGGTGCCACGTTACAAGGGGCGGACCTGCGCCGCGCTAACATTACCTTGGCTAACTTGCAAGATGCAAATCTGAGCAATGCGGACTTGCGGAGTACCAACATGAGTGGCGCGTCTTTGCGCGGCGCTTGTCTGCGGGGAGCCAACCTGCGCCAGGAACGGCGGATATACAGTCCCGCCAACCTGCGCGGGGCGGACCTGCGCGGGGCGGACCTGCGCGGGGTGAACCTCAGCGGTGCGGATCTGACCCGGGCGAATTTAACCGGGGCGAATCTCACAGAAACCAACCTGCGCGGCGCGACTCTCTCCCAAGCGAAAATGAGTGAGGCGATTCTCGATCGCGCCTTTCTCAGCGAAGCGAATTTAAACCAAGTAGACCTGCGCGATGCGCGGATGATCAATGCCAAACTCGAACGCGCCCAAGTAACCGAAGCGGACCTCAGTGGCGTGAAGCTGACCCTGGCGATCGCCGCCGATGCGAAACTGGGCAAAACCAACCTCCAGGGCGCGGATCTCAGTAAAGCTACCTTCAACCGCGCCGATTTCAGTCGCGCTAACCTCTCCTCAACTTTGCTGATCGAGACGGAATTATGCGATGTTTACCTAGCCCGCACCAATCTGATGAATGCGGATTTAACCGGCGCGAACTTGATGCGATCGGAAATGAGCAGCGCGAATCTCGCCGGGGCGATATTTAAAGACACCACGATGCCCAATGGCGACATCCAAAACTAACATTATACCCGACGAGGGGGAACAATCGAACGCCGGAGGATACATACCCATGTCTGATTATGACGTTATCGCGATTGGAAGCGGAATTGGCGGATTAGTGACGGCGGCTCTGCTGGCGCGCTATGGCAAACGAACCCTGGTGTGCGAAAGCCACGCGATCGCGGGCGGTGCGGCCCATAGCTTTTCTCGCCAAGGCTTTCACTTCGACTCGGGACCTTCGTTTTATTGCGGATTGGCCGATCCGCACAGCCTCAATCCAGTGCGCCAAGTGCTAGACCTGCTGGGGGAATCCTTGGCCACTGTGCCTTACGACCCCCTGGGCCACTATCACTTCCCCGATTATACTCTGCCAATTTACGGCAACAGCGATCGCTACCGCGCCGCGATCGCCCAAATTACCCCCACTGGAGCCGAGGAACTCAAACGCTTTGAAAAGCGCCTGTTGTCTCTCTACAGCGGTCTCAAAGATATACCCATCTTAGCCCTGCGATCGGATTGGCAAATGCTCCCGACCCTGCTAAAATACTGGCCGTCGGTGCTGAAATTAATCCCTCACATCGGCGACGTTCGGGCATCGGTGGGTCAACTGATGGACCGCGAGATAAAAGACCCCTTCGTGCGCCGCTCCATCGACCTGGAATGCTTTCTGCTCTCCGGGTTGAAAGCTCACGAGACCATCGCCCCAGAAGTGGCCTTTATGTTTGGCGAACGCGATCGCACTTCCATCGACTACCCCATCGGCGGGAGTGGCGCGATCGTCGATGCCTTGGTGCGCGGATTGCAGCGCTGGGGCGGCGAATTGCAACTGGGTTGCCATATCGATCGCATTGTGGTAGAATCCGGTGCGGTGAAAGGGGTACTCTTGCGAACCGGCAAAGTCATTACCGCCCCCGTGGTCATTTCTAACGCTACCATGTGGGATACTTACGCCCATCTCCTCAAACCGGGGGATTTACCGGAATCCTATCGCCGCCAAGCCCTCGCCACCCCGGCAATTGATAGCTTTATGCACCTGCACCTGGGCATCAAATCCGCCGGATTGGACGGGTTAACCGGACATCACGTGGTGGTTCACGATTTGAAAACCGACCTCACAGAACCGGGCAATACTTGCATGATTTCCATTCCCTCCGTGTGGGACCCCAATCTCGCACCCCCCGGACATCACGTGGTTCATGCTTATACACTAGAACCCTACAGCTCTTGGCAGCGGGATGCTACCTATAAAGCCCGCAAGCGATCGCGGGCACAATCTTTACTGCGCGCCTTAGAGCGCGTGATTCCCGATATCCGCGATCGCATTACCCTCGAACTGATCGGCACTCCCCTGACTCACGCTCACTACCTCCGCCGCTACCAAGGAACCTACGGACCCGCGATCGCAGCCGGAAAAGATACATTCCCCACCATTCATACCCCCATTTCCGGACTCTACCGCGTCGGCGACAGCACCATGCCCGGAATCGGCGTCCCCGCCGTCGCCGCCTCCGGTATCCTCTGCGCGAACACCCTCGTAGACCCGGCACAAACGGCCCAACTCCTCAAACAGCTTCAACCCAGGAGAAAACATAAACGATAAACTAACACCAAAAAAGGGCAAAGGAAGAAGGGAAAAAGCACTTTCCTTCCCCCTTCTTTCCTTCACCCCTTTTCCGCTATTCTTATCCGCCCGCCGCAAATGCGCCCATCACCAGCGCCGATAGCAAAATACCGGGGGACAGCAACAGAACCAAGACCAAAAGCTCATGTCCGGTCATGTCATTTCTCCTCAAAACGAGATGTACAGTTCTATTATGCCGCTATTTTCCCTCCTGCAACCCCCCAACCGCAATTTTATCCCTTCCAAACCCGAACCTGTGGGCGAGGACAATCAAAGCGGGGGATTGAAATCGCGCCTGTGTAGGCGAACTCCGCCGACGCGGACTGATTTTTTTTACATCTATTCCCACCAACCTGATATAATATCATATCCGGGCGATGGCTCATCAAAGCGGGCGATTGAAATTGCGCCTTAGCTTTCCGTAGTTCGCCGACGCGGACTCATTTTTTTACTGCTATTCCTCCGGACTCGATCTAAGTCAATCCCACTTTACATGCGATCGACCATGAACTTGGACCTTTTATTTACCCTGGCTAATCTGTACGTTTTGCCATTTTGGGCGCTGATGATTTTGCTGCCCAACTGGGGCGTTACCCGAAAAGTGATGGACTCTTACCTCATTTTTGTCCCCTTGGCATTGCTCTATATCTATTTATTTGCCGGAGAAATTAACTCCGAAACTGCCCAAGCACTTTCCAATCCAAAATTAGCCGATATTGCCCGCTTTTTTGCCGAAGAAGGTGCGGCGGCGACGGGTTGGGTTCACTTTCTCGTCATGGATTTATTTGTCGGGCGCTGGATTTATTGGCAAGGACAGCAGACCAAAGTCTGGACGATTCACTCTTTGGCATTCTGTTTGTTCGCCGGTCCAATGGGATTATTATCTCATATTATCACCGCTGGAATCGCGAAAAAATTCTTCCCCGGTACGGAAGAAACCCCTACCTCCGCTTCTCCCTCTACCGCAGAAGGATAATCGAAGTCGGCACTTTTTGCTGGTAAATTAATCAGACAAAGGGGAAAATAATCCGGTTTTATCCCTTTCGTTTTTCCCGCGCCCCCTCGTTCCCAGCTTCAGCCTGGGAACGCTTCTCCCGAGGCTGTGTTTCCTTCTAATTAAGGCAGGCAAAATAATTTCAAACCTTGCTGAATTGGGAGAATAAATATTAATAAACCTGCTTGAAAAGCGCCCGAGTAGGTCGGTGTGTGAGGCCCCCGGAATTGCAATGTGGGATGTTGCCACTCATGGGGTACGGGGTCTCACGCACCCTACGTTGGCAGAATTTCCCATATGGTTGTTTTAAAACAAGTGGGCGGTTCGATCGCGCGGATTGAATTCAAAGCGACGCTGGTAATCGGTGACGCCATATAAATTAAAGGTAATAGTAGGTTCTTCGCCCATTGCTTCGATGCAGTGAATGGCATCTGGGAGGAAACTGATAATTTCCCCGGGGAGGAAAATCCGATCGCCTACGGATTCGATGCGATCGGGAAACTCCGGGGTAGGCGATCGCTTCCACAATGTATTCTTTTCCTCACCACTGACCACCGCCACGACTCCCCAAGTGCCGTGATTGTGAATCGGCGACACCTTTCCGGGCAACCACGCCACCATCTGCACCGTCAGGGGAAAATCCGGTTCGTCGTAGAGAATCACCACAGACCAGCCGGTTTGCGGATCCGGAGCGCGATATTCCCCTTGCAACCAATCGGAACTGACCAACAACCGCCGCACTAAGGGCCGAATCGCCGCCAGACGCGCTTCATCCTCCGGGCGATCGCGCAGAATATCCTCTACATCCGTGAGAAATCGGTATAGGCGATAAGGTGACGCCGGAAATTCATCGTCTCGCGGGGCGTCGCAGGGAAGACATTCCCCCACCTGCGTCACCAACCAATCAGAAGTGTCCATAAAATTTCTCCCTCGAATTGTCACACTCTCATTCTAATTTTACCCATTCCAAATTTTAATCCGATCCCCACTCCATTCTCAGCAAAAACTCAGACAACTGCCCTAATTTAGCAAATAGGATACGCCAGATTGCGCGAGTCAAACTCTTCTGGAGAGGCTAGGCAATCTTCATCATAATCGTAAATTGTGGAGGAGACAACTGATGCGAATTAATTATTTAAGTACCCTAGCGGCAGCTTCTGTGTTAAGTTTAGGATTTGTGGTGGGATGCGCCAATCCTTGTGCCGCGCAGACGAAAGACCAGACCACCGAAACTCAGGGCAATCCCTGCGCCTCTAAATCCGACAGCAATCCCTGCGCTTCTAAGACAGATGCCAATCCCTGCGCCTCTAAATCCAACGCCAATCCTTGCGCGGGACAGTAACCCCCAATCGCGAGACGGACTTATCCCGGTTCAGTGGTTTGAAAAGCCAGCCGTGGGGTGTAAAATAAGCGCGACTGGGTAAGTCCTGCTTTGGCTGGATTTCCCAAAACTGCAATCAATACGGATGTGGGAAACACCAAGCGATCGCGATTATGGCTATTCAATTAGGCAGAGAAATTTGTGGAGATTTAGCCGCCGCACAACAGCGCGAGTGGTTAGTGACCAATGGCACCGGCAGTTATGCCTCCGGCACCATTTCTGGAATGCTAACCCGGCGATATCATGGATTATTAATTGCAGCACTAAAGCCCCCATTAGGACACACTTTACTGCTGACCAAATTAGACGAAACTGCCGGATATAACCAACAGGTTTATCCTTTATTTTGCAATCGATGGGCCGATGGAACCGTAGACCCGGTAGGCAACATTTATCTCGAACGCTTTCATTTAGAAGGGTCGATTCCGGTGTGGCATTATGCCTTTGGCGATGCGTTATTAGAAAAGCGAATTTGGATGCAGCAAGGCGAGAACACTAGCTATATTCAGTATCGACTGCGGCGAGGGAGTTTACCCGTGACCCTGACGATAAAAGGATTTGTGAATTATCGCGATCGCCATTATTCCAGTCGCGCCAGCGATCGGCAAATGGACATCGCCGCGATCGCCAATGGGGTGCGCGTGAGTGCCTTTCCCGATGCAGTACCCTTTTACCTATTGGCAACCGGCGCTCACGTTACCCCGGACCATACCTGGCATTACGGGTTCGATCTGCCCGCCGAAGCCGATCGCGGTCTCGATCGCCTGCAAGATAGCCTCCATGCTGTCACCTTTCAGGCACAATTACACCCGGGCGATTCCCTGGCAATTGTCGCCAGTACCGAAAGCAATCCCAACTTAGAGGGAAAAAAAGCCTTCGCCTACCGTCTCCACTATGAGGAAAAGCTGCTCAAACGGGCGAAAAAGGGCAAAGGATTAAAAGGCAAGCAGAAAAAACAGTATCGCTTATCGCACAAAAGCCCCGACTGGGTAAAGCAACTGGTCCTCGCCGCCGATCGCTTCATCGTCGATCGCCCCCTACCCGATCGCCCCGGTGGCAAAAGCATCATCGCCGGCTATCATTGGTTTAGCGACTGGGGACGCGATACCGCGATCGCCCTTCCGGGGTTAACCTTATGTACCGGGCGTCCAAAAGTGGCGCGGGCGATTTTGCAAACCTTCGCCCGCTATGTGGATAAAGGCATGTTACCCAATCGCTTCCCCGATGAAGGCGAAACCCCCGATTACAATAGCGTCGATGCGACCCTGTGGTATTTTGAGGCGATTCGCGCCTATTATGACGCCACCGGGGATAAACAACTGCTTGCCGAATTATGGCCGGTTTTAGCCGATATCGTCCGCTGGCACCTGGAGGGAACGCGATATAACATTCATTGCGATGCGGAGGATGGGTTAATTTACGCCGGCGAACCCGGGGTGCAGCTCACCTGGATGGATGCCAAAGTCGGCGACTGGGTTGTTACCCCCCGTCAAGGCAAACCGGTGGAAATCAATGCCTTGTGGTATAACGCTTTACAGACAATGGCACAAGTTGGTGCTATACTGAAAAAACCGCACCAAGAGTATATTCAGCTTGCCAATCGCGCGATCGCTGGCTTTAGTCGGTTCTGGAACGAACAAGCCGGCTACTGCTACGACGCGATCGATACCCCAAACGGCAACGATTCCGCCTTGCGACCCAATCAAATCTTTGCCGTGTCTTTACACTACAGCCCTTTACCGCCCATCCAACAGCGCGCCGTCGTCGATGCCTGCGGGCGATCGCTCCTCACCTCCTACGGCTTGCGAAGTCTCAGCCCCGACGACCCGGCCTACATCGGGCACTACGGCGGCACCCCCCAGCAGCGCGATGGAGCCTACCATCAAGGTACCGTCTGGAGTTGGCTCATCGGCCCTTATATCGCCGCCCACCTACGCCTCTACGGCGACAAAACCGTAGCGCAAACATTGCTACAGCCCCTCGCCGACCATCTCGCCGATGCAGGCGTCGGTCATCTGAGCGAAATCTTTGCCGGGGATCCGCCCTTTCCACCCAAAGGCGCGATCGCCCAAGCCTGGACCGTCGCCGAAATGCTGCGAATCGCCGCCCTATTAAACATTAAGCATTAATCTCTCCCCCCCCCCATTTCTCCCGCAAAACCCCTCTCCCACTTCCTATTGCAAACGAGGTAAAACATGACACCCGATCGCATCCAACAAAACGGAAACAGCCAAGTGAACAAAACTCTCAAAATTATCGCTGGCATTGCCTTGGTTGCTGGCTTAATTCTCGGCATCAAATATCTTGGCATTCAAGACTATTTAAAAACCGCCTTGCAATGGATTCAAGATATTGGTCCGACCGGGGTAGCCATCTTTATGTTAATCTACATCCTGGCTACCGTATTATTTATTCCCGGTTCGATTCTGACCCTGGGAGCCGGCGTTCTTTTCGGCATACTTGGCGGCTCTGTTTATGTGTTTTTCTCCGCCACCATCGGCGCTACCTGTGCCTTTTTAGTCGGGCGCTATCTAGCCCGCAGTTGGGTAGAAAAACAAATCCAAGGCAACCCCAAATTTAAAGCCATTGATGATGCAGTCGCCCGCGAAGGATTAAAAATCGTCATGTTAACCCGGCTTTCTCCCATCTTTCCGTTCAACCTATTAAACTATGCCTTTGGCATCACCCAAGTCTCTCTGAAAGATTACGTTATCGGCTCGATTGGCATGATTCCGGGAACCATTATGTACGTTTATATCGGGTCCTTAGCCGGCAATTTAGCTGCACTGGGAACCGGCGCGCAAGCCAGCGCCCCCGCCCCCGCCCAGTGGGCAATTCGCATCATCGGTTTTATCGCCACCGTCGCCGTGACAATCTACGTCACCCGCATCGCCAAACAAGCCTTAAACGAGGAAATTTCAGAAGAGTAAATCCCCTCTCCTCTCTCGTTCCCAGCACATGCTGGGAACGCCCTCCCCGAGGCTTCGCCTCCTTTTAATTGGATGAATAATATTCAGACTTAATGAAGACAAACAAAAATGTAAAGTTTACTCTCGCAAATATTTTCAAGCCTCAAATAAAGATTATTTAATTTTCTATCTCAATTTATCAATTCAGGAGAAAAATAATGACCACCACTAACGAAACTCTGACCCTTTCCCCCTGGGATAGTCACAATCAAGAATTAATCGGCCACGTTCATCCCCCTGATTGGGTCAATCCCGACCCGCAGTCGGTTTATAATTTAGTCGTTATCGGTGCCGGAACCGCTGGATTAGTGACCGCTGCAGGAGCAGCAGGTTTGGGGGCAAAAGTCGCCTTAGTGGAAAAACATTTAATGGGCGGAGATTGTCTGAATGTCGGCTGCGTTCCTTCTAAAGCAATCATTGGTTCTGCGCGAATTGTCGGGGATATTCAAAATGCAGGACGCTTTGGCATTCGCATCCCCGAAGGCACGGAAATTGATTTTGCCGCCGTGATGGAAAGAATGCGGGAAATTCGCGCCGGAATTAGCCACCATGACTCGGCAAAACGGTTTCAGAAATTAGGCGTAGATGTGTTTTTAGGAGCAGGGCAATTTTCCGGTGAAGACACGATCGCCGTAGGCGGAAAAACCCTCAAGTTTAAAAAAGCCATCATCGCCACTGGTGCGCGCGCGGCAAAACTCAACATTGAAGGATTAGAAGAAGCCGGCTACCTCACCAACGAAACGGTGTTTTCTCTCACTGAAAGACCCAGCCGTCTCGCCGTGATTGGCGGCGGACCGATTGGCTGCGAATTGGCGCAAGCATTTCGCCGTTTGGGTTCGGAAGTCATCTTGCTGCACAAACATAGTCACATCCTCGATCGCGAAGATAGCGATGCAGCGCAAATCGTGCAAAATACCTTGATTCGCGAAGGGATTCAGCTTATCTTAAATGTCAATCGTCAGCGGGTGGAAAAAACCGATGCGGGCAAGGTATTGTATTATGAAACGAATGGAAAACTACGCTCGTGTCCTGTGGATGAGATTTTGGTGGGAGTGGGCAGAAAGCCGAATGTAGAAGGCTTGAATTTAGAACAAGTCGGGGTGAAATACGACCCGAAAAAAGGAATTGAAATTAACGATTATTTGCAAACGTCTAATCCGCGAATTTATGCCGTGGGGGATGTGTGCATGAAGTGGAAATTCACCCATGCAGCCGATGCGGCGGCGCGAATTGCGATTAAAAATTCTCTGTTTTCCGTGGCGGGTTTGGGACGCGGTAAACTCAGCGATTTGGTGATGCCTTGGTGTACTTATACCGATCCAGAAGTGGCCCATGTGGGATTGTACGAAAAAGAGGCGCAAGACAAGGGGATGGATGTGGATACGTTTTTGATTCCGATGAGTTCTGTCGATCGCGCGATCGCGGATGGGGAAACCGAGGGTTTTGCGAAAATTCACGTAAAAAAAGGAACCGACAAGATTTTAGGGGCGACGATTGTGGCGCGTCATGCGGGGGATATGATTAGCGAAGTCACCTTGGCGATCGCGAATAATATCGGTTTAGGGGCGATCGCCAGCGTGATTCATCCCTATCCCACCCAAGCGGAAGCGATTAAAAAAGCTGCCGATGCCTACAATCGCACCCGCCTCACCCCCTTCGTGAAAAACTTATTCCAGAAATGGCTCCAGTGGCAGCGATAAAATTATCTGGGGGACGTGCTGATTCGGCGTCGTCTGATATCATAGAAAAATTATCCCCATTTTCGCCAACTCTACCCCAGGGAAACCCCACCCCTTCAAACTTCCTCGGGGGTAAACCGCAAATGACACCCCAACGTCATCCCAGTGTCACCGCCGCGACATATCCCTACCCTACAGTATTTCTTAGCTAGGGGAAAAAGTGTCGCTGTTTTCCGCTCCTGCACACCTAGCGCCTCCCAGTGCCTGCTGGGAGGATTTTTTTTGCCAACCTCCCTGTGGGGCATGGGAGCCAAAAAAAATTAACCATAAAAATACAATTTATTTTACAATTCTTAAAAAAGCAGTTCGATCCCGCCGGAGGTTCATCCATGCCCGATATTGTTGATATTGCCGTTAGTAATGATTCGTTTAAAACCTTAGTCGCCGCCGTGCAAGCTGCCGATTTAGTGGACACCTTGAAAAGTCCCGGTCCGTTTACCGTGTTTGCACCCACTGACGACGCTTTTGCCAAACTGCCCCCCGGCACCATTCAAACCTTATTGCAAAATATTCCTCAACTGGCTCGGATTTTAACCTATCATGTAGTTTCGGGTAAGTTAATGAAATCCGATTTGGCTGAAGTTGATTCCGTTACCTCTGTGGAAGGTTCCCCCATCAGAATCGATTGTTCTGAGAATTTTGAAGTAAAAAATGCCACAGTTATTGCCCCAGATATTGAAGCAGATAACGGGGTAATTCACGTCATTGATAACGTCATTTTGATGGGGTAATTCACTCCCCTGCACCCCCTCTCTCCTCTCGTCTCCTCGTCCCCCTCCTCCCCCTCCCCCTGGTTCCCAGGCTCAGCCTGGGAACGCCCCAGTGGAGGCTCTGCCTCCTAATCCCCCATCCCCGGGAACAATCCTGGTCCCCCTGGTTCCCCCTGGTTCATCCTGGTTCCCAGGCTCAGCCTGGGAACGCCCCAGTGGA